>NZ_JBWKKF010000001.1:401003-544038 GCF_056431745.1 Amycolatopsis sp. NPDC045836
GGGGCACGTTCTCCCTGAAGAGCCCGCCGGGGGGGTGTCCGGGACCTCCCTCACGTTGGAAGGGGTACTGTTCCCCGCCCCCTCGGGATCCCTCGGGGGGGGGGGCGGCCGCGCCCCCCCCGCCGGGTCACGGGTGCTGGAGCGGGAAACCGGCGCCGATGCCGCGCCAGGCCAGGGTGGAGGTCAGCGCGACGGCTTCCTCGCGGCTGATCGAGCTGTGGTTGGCCAGCCAGAACCGGGCGCTGACCTGGCTCAGCCCGACCAGGCCGACGGCCAGCAGCCGGGCGCGGTCCTCGTCGAGCCCGGCGTCCGAGGTGATCGTCTCGGTGATCGCGTCCACGCTGGCCGAGGTCGCCCGGTCCACCGCCTTCTCCACGGCGGGTTCCCCGCGCAGGTCCGACTCGAAGATCATCCGGAACGCGCCGGCGTCGCCGTTGACGAAGTCGAAGAACGCCCCGACCGTGGCCGGGACGCGCTGCTTGTTGTCCGTGGTGGAGTCCAGCGCCGCGCGCACCCGCCGCACCAGCTCGTCGACGTGGCTCTCCAGCAGCGCGATGTAGAGGTCGAGCTTGCCGGGGAAGTGCTGGTAGAGCACGGGCTTGCTGACCCCGGCCTGCTCGGCGATCTCGTCCATCGCCGCCGCGTGGTAGCCGTTCGCGGCGAACACCCGCTGGGCGGCGGTGAGCAGCTGGGCACGCCGTTCCGTGCGAGGCAGCCGCACCTGCGTTCGCTGGGTGCTTTGAGCCGCTTCCGTCATCAGTCCCTCCAGACCATCTCCGCCCCGCGTGGGGGTCACCACGGCCGAGGCGTCCCCCCGACATTACTCGCCGGTACTCGGCAAACGCCAAGCGTCCGGCCACATCAGGCATTCTGGACGAGTGCCGCCGACCACCTCCAACGGCAGAACGCCGATCACCCACGTGCCGCTGACCACCACCCCGTTGCCGTCGCTCGACTCGCACGTAGCGCCGTGGCCAGGGGAAACCGAGTCGGTCGGCGGGTTGTCCCTGCACGTGCGCCGGACGCCGGGCGCGGAAGAGCCCGTCGCGGTCTACGTGCACGGCCTCGGCGGGTCGTCGACGAACTGGACCGAGCTCTCGGCGCTGCTGGCGCCGTTCGCCGGTGGCATCGCGGTGGACCTGCCCGGGTTCGGCTTCTCCGAACCGCCGTCGGAGTTCGACTTCGGGCTGAACTCGCACGCCGCGCTGCTCGCCGAGTTCGTCGGCGGCCTCGGCAAGGGGCCCGTGCACCTGCTGGGCAACTCGATGGGCGGGGCGATCGCGCTGCTGGTCGCGGCTCGGCGGCCGGAGCTGGTGCGCACGCTGACGCTGATCTCCCCGGCCGTGCCCGACCGCAGGCTGGACCACCGCAGGCTGTCCGACCCGCGGATGGCGCTGGCCTACCTGCCCTTCGTCGGCAAGCGCGTCCGCCAGGCGCTCGCCGCCCTGGGGGCGGAGGAGCGCGCGAAGCAGGTGATCAAGCTGTGCTTCGCCGATCCGAGCGGGTTCTCCGAGCAGCGGCTCGCCGAACTCACCGAGGAGCACAGCGCGCGGGCCGAGTTCGCCTGGGCGGCGCCCGCGATGGCCCGCAGCACCTTCGGCATCCTCCGCGCCTGGTTCAGCCGCGGCCCGGCCTCGCTGTGGGCGGCGGCCGCGGAGGTCGCCGCGCCGACCCTGGTGGTGTGGGGTGAGCAGGATCGGGTGATTTCGGTGCGACGCGCGTCACGCACGGCGACGCTGGTCCCCCGGGCCCGGCTGCTGGTGCTCCCTCGAACGGGTCACGTGGCCCAGATGGAGCGGCCGAACACCGTGGCCAAGGCGGTGCTGGGCATGTGGGAGCGCGTGGAATCCGGTGCCTGGTAACCCGTTCGGGCGCCGGTCGGCGACGGCATAACGTTTTGGATATGGCACCCTGGACGCGTGGTGAACCGGGTGACGAATGGGGCGCGAGGTGGCGGTGAACGCCCGCCGTACCCGCCTTCGGCCCAGTCGGCTCGTCGTCCGGACCGGTCCGGGAGCTACTCCACGGGCCAGGGGCGGGCCGTGCGCACCGATGAGGAGCGCTACCGCCCCGGCGGCCGCCGGACCGCCGCGGAACCGCTGAGCGCGTCCTGGAACCCCCGCGAGGAGGAACCGGAGGCCGCGCCGAAGCGCAAGGGCGGGTTCGCCAGGACCTACGGCTGGCGGATGTACGCGCTGCCGGTGCTGGCGGTGATCACCGCGCTGGTGGTGTTCGACACCGCGACCAGCCCGCCGGAGACCCCGCCGGCCGACCAGACCGGCACCGCGATGTCCGGCGGCGAAGGCACCGGGACCAACGGCGAGGGCGACGCCCCACCGGCCGGTGCCGAGCTGCCCGCGCCGCAGATGGACCTGAACATCCCCACCGCCGACCTGCCCGATGGCAAGCCGTACACGCAAACCGGCCAGGGCAGCTGGCACGTGGTGCCGGGCAAGTCCGAGCCGTTCGGCAGCGGCGGGAAGCTGTGGAAGTACACCATCGAGATCGAGGACGGCATCGCGCCGGAGGACATCGGTGGTGAGGACACCTTCGCCACCACCGTGCAGGGCATCCTGTCGCAGGACCCGCGCGGCTGGGCGGGCAGCGGCCAGCTGCGGTTGCAGCGGGTGGACAACAGCGACCCGGCACCCGACTTCAAGGTGGCGCTGACCACCTCGGACACCGCCAAGCGGATCTGCGGCTCGTCGATCCCGTACGAGGCGTCCTGCCGCAAGGGCGACACCAAGCAGGTGGTGATCAACCTGTCCCGCTGGGTGCGCGGGGCCAAGGCGTTCAGCTCGGACCTGCTGGCCTACCGCCAGTACGCGATCAACCACGAGGTCGGGCACGCGCTGGGCCACGGGCACACCGGCTGCGCCAAGGACGGCGACCTGGCGCCGGTGATGATGCAGCAGAGCTTCGGCGTGAACAACGACTACGTGGCCCGGCTGAACAACGTGCCCGGCGGCGACCGGAACTCGGTGCCCGCCGACGGCAAGGTGTGCAAGCCGAACAGCTTCCCGAACCCGGGGGCCCAGGCGGGCTGAGCGCAACCCCTTCCCACCAGGTGGACCGGGGGAAGACCGGGCGGCGGGCGTGCGTTAGGCATAGTGGAACGCGAGAACGCTGCGCGAAGATGGAGGTCCACCACGATGTCAGGCACGCTGCCGCCGCTCGTCGAGCCGGCCGCCGAGCTCACCAAGGACGAGGTGGCCCGCTACAGCCGTCACCTGATCATCCCGGATGTCGGGATGGAGGGGCAGAAGCGGCTGAAGAACGCCAAGGTGCTGGTCATCGGCGCCGGTGGGCTGGGCAGCCCGGCCCTGCTGTACCTGGCCGCGGCCGGGGTCGGCACGCTGGGCATCGTCGACTTCGACGTGGTCGACGAATCGAACCTCCAGCGCCAGGTCATCCACGGGCAGGGCGACATCGGCAAGCTGAAGGCCGCTTCGGCGCAGGAGTCGCTGGCCGAGACCAACCCGAACGTCAAGGTCCACCTGCACACCGATCGGCTGGACAGCTCGAACGCGCTGGAGATCTTCCGCGACTACGACCTGATCGTCGACGGCACGGACAACTTCGCCACCCGCTACCTGGTCAACGACGCCGCGGTGCTGCTCGGCAAGCCGTACGTCTGGGGCTCGATCTTCCGGTTCGAGGGCCAGGTCAGCGTGTTCTGGGAGGACGCGCCGAACGGCAAGGGGCTGAACTACCGCGACCTCTACCCCGAGCCGCCGCCCCCCGGCATGGTGCCCTCGTGCGCCGAAGGCGGCGTGCTCGGCGTGCTCTGCGCGTCGATCGGCTCGATCATGGTCAACGAGGCGATCAAGCTGATCACCGGCATCGGTGAGCCGCTGCTCGGCCGCCTGATCAGCTACGACGCGCTGGAGATGCGCTACCGCGAGGTCAAGATCCGCAAGGACCCGGACACGCCGAAGATCACCGAGCTGATCGACTACGAGGCGTTCTGCGGGGTGGTCTCGGACGAGGCGCAGCAGGCCGCGTCGAACAGCACGATCACCGCGCCCGAACTGAAGGCCAAGTTCGACAACGGCGAGAACTTCGAGCTGATCGACGTCCGCGAGCCGCACGAGTACGAGATCGTCAACATCAAGGGCGCGAAGCTGATCCCGAAGGACCGCATCCTGTCCGGGGAGGCGCTGGCCGAACTGCCGCAGGACAAGCCGATCGTGCTGCACTGCAAGTCGGGGGCGCGCTCGGCGGAGGCGCTGGCCGCGTTGCACCAGGCCGGGTTCAAGGACGCGACCCACCTCGGTGGCGGGGTGCTGGCCTGGGCGCGCCAGGTCGACCCGAGCCTGCCGACGTACTGACGATCGGTTCATCCCGCGATAACGTGCGGGATGTGACCACCCCGGCTCCGCGACGCCAGCCCCCGCCGCCGCACGTCGTGGCGGCGTTCGGGGCGAAGGGCGCCGAACCGGAGCCGATGCCCGGCAGCCCCGGCTGGCGGTGCGGTGAGCTGGTGCTCAAACCGGTCCGCGACCGGGCGAGAACGCTGTGGCAGGCCCGCACGATGGAACGCATTTCGCTGCCCGACGTGCGGGTCGCCCGGCCGGTCCGCGCCAGCGACGGGCGGTCCATCGTGGCCGGCTGGGCGGCGTGCCGGTTCCTCCCCGGCACCCCGCAACCGCGGTACGACGAGGTGGTGCTCGTCGCGTTGAAGCTGCACCAGGCGACGGCGAACGAGCCGCGCCCGGATTTCCTCGCCACCCGCCAGGACGTCTACGCGGTCGCCGACCGGATGGCCTGGGAGGAGCTCGAGCCGGACCTCGACGAGCGCAAGGGCGGCGGCTGGTTCGAGGTGCTCGCCGGGGCCCGTCAGCCGGTGCGCGGGCACGACCAGCTGGTGCACGGCGAACTGTTCGGGCGGGTGCTCTTCGACGGGGACGGGCCACCGGGCATCGTCGACTTCGAACCGTACTTCCGCCCCGCGGAATGGGGGGCCGCGGTGGCCACCGTCGACGCGCTCGCCTGGGGTGGCGCCGACCCCCGGTTGCTGCGCCGCTGGGCGCATTTGCCCGAATGGCCACAACTGGTGTTGCGGGCCACCCTCTTCCGCCTGGCGATCATCGCGCTGGAGCCGCGGTTCACCCCGTCCTCCCTGGACGGACTGCGGATCGCCGCCGGTGAAGTCAGCGCGTTGCTCTGAACGCGCGGGAACCTCACCGCCACTTGCCCGCAATCGCCCGGGCAATGTCAAACGAATGAAACATTCGGTCGCTTTCGAGTAACAAGCGCTCCCTACCGTCGATTTACGGCCGAGGCGGAAGGGAGGGCCCGTGACTGCGACGATCGTTCCGGTGACCGAGCCCCACACGGTCACGCACTGCCCCTACTGCGCACTCCAGTGCGCCATGGCCGTACAAGACACCCGGACGGCACCGGCTGGCGAAGGGGGGTTGTGCCAGAAGGGCTGGACCGCGGGCACGCTGCTGCGTTCGCCGTCGCGCCTGACCACGCCGCTGATCCGGGTCGGCGGTGAACTGCGCCCGGCGAGCTGGGACGCGGCGCTCGACCTGGTCGCCACCCGGCTGGCGCGGTTGAAGCACGAGCACGGCGCCGACGCGAACGCGGTGTTCGGCGGCGGCGGGCTGACCAACGAGAAGGCCTACCTGCTCGGCAAGTTCGCCAGGGTCGCGCTCGGCACCTCGCAGGTCGACTACAACGGACGGTTCTGCATGTCCTCCGCGGCCGCGGCGGGCATGCGGGCGTTCGGGCTGGACCGCGGGCTGCCGTTCCCGCTGGCGGACCTGGCCGAGGCGGACGCGATCCTGCTCGTCGGCGCGAACCCGGCCGAGACCATGCCGCCGTTCGCGCGGTACCTCAAGCGCGGGCTGGTCGTGGTGGACCCCCGCCGCACCCCGACCGCGGAACTGGCCGAACTGCACCTGCAGCCCGCGCCCGGCACCGATCTGGCGCTGGCACTGGGCATCCTGCACGCGGTGGTGGCCGACGGCCTGCTCAATCAGTCCTATGTGGACGAACGGACCACCGGGTTCGCCGCGGTGTGGCGGATCGCGGCGGCGTGGTGGCCGGAACGGGTGGAGCGGATCACCGGGGTGTCGGCCGCCGACCAGCGGGCGGTGGCCGCGCGATTGGCCGAGGCGCGCAACGCCTACGTGCTCACCGCCCGCGGCACCGAGCAGCACGCCAGCGGGACCGACACGGTCAGCGCGTGGATCAACCTGGCGCTGGCGCTGGGCCTGCCCGGCCGCGAGGGTTCCGGGTTCGGCTGCCTGACCGGGCAGGGCAACGGCCAGGGCGGGCGCGAGCACGGGCAGAAGGCCGACCAGCTGCCCGGTTACCGGCGCATCGACGACCCGGCGGCGCGGGCGCACGTCGCCGGGGTGTGGGGGGTGCCGCCGGCTTCCCTGCCCGGTCCCGGCCGCTCGGCCTGCGAACTGCTCGACGCCCTGGGCACCGAGCAGGGGCCGCGCGGGCTGCTGGTGTTCGGCAGCAACGTGCTGGTCTCGGCGCCGCGGTCGGCACGCGTGGCCGAACGGCTGGGGGCGCTCGACTTCCTGGTGGTCGCCGATCTGGTGCTGTCCGAGACCGCCGCGCTCGCCGACGTTGTGCTGCCCGTCACGCAGTGGGCCGAGGAGGAGGGCACGATGACCAACCTGGAGGGGCGGGTGCTGTTCCGCCGCCGCGTGATCGATCCCCCGGACGGCGTCCGCACCGATCTCGACGTGCTCTCGGACCTGGCGAGCAGGCTCGGGCAACCGGACGGCCGGTTCCCGGCCGACGCGGAAACCGTGTTCGAAGAACTCCGAGCCGCCTCCAGGGGCGGGCTCGCCGACTACTCCGGGGTCACCTACGACCGGCTGCGGGCCGGGGAACGGCTGCACTGGCCGGTTCCGGAGCCGGACCACCCCGGGACCCCGCGGGTGTTCCTCGACCGGTTCGCGCACGCCGACGGCCGCGCGCGGTTCCACCCGGTCGACCACCGCGGTCCCGCCGAGCCGACCGACGCCGGATTCCCGTTGCAGGCCACCACGGGCCGCGTGCTCCAGCACTACCAGTCCGGCGCGCAGACCCGGCTGATCGGGGAACTCGCCGACGCGGTGCCCGAGGCGTTCGTCGAGGTGCACCCGGACACCGCGGCCCGCGCCGGGCTGGCCGACGGCGACTGGGCCGCGGTCGAATCGCGGCGCGGTGCCGTGCGGGCGCGGGTGCGCTGCGTGCCGTCGATGCGGCCCGACCTGGTTTTCGTGCCGTTCCACTTCCCCGGCGAGCAGCGGGCGAACCTGCTGACCAATCCGGCGCTCGACCCGACCAGCCGCATGCCGGAGTTCAAGGTGTGCGCGGTCCGGCTGGCGGGTGCCGAATGAGCCGGAACGTGGTGGTCGTCGGCTACGGCATGGCCGGCGCCAGGGTGGCCGAGGAGATCCGCCACCGGGACGCGGACAGCTCGCGCGTCGCGCTGACCGTGCTCGGTGCCGAGCCGTACCCCGCGTACAACCGGGTGCTGCTCTCCGGCGTGGTCGCGGGCACCATGCACCCGGATTCGGTGTGGCTGCACGACACCGAGTGGGCCAAGGAGAACGACGTCGACCTGCGGCTGGACACGACCGTGCGGCGGCTCGACCGCACCGCCCGGCGGGTCGAACTGGCCGACGGGTCCACTGTGGACTACGACGCGCTGGTGCTGGCGACCGGGGCCGCGCCGTGGTTGCCGCCGGTGGAGGGACTGACCACCGAAGCCGGGCAACCGGCACCCGGGGTGGTCGCCTTCCGCGGGCTCGGTGACTGCGAGCGCATCCTCGGTGCCGCCGGGGTCGGCGCGCCGGTGGCCGTGCTCGGCGGCGGGCTGCTCGGCCTGGAAGCCGCCCGCGGGCTCGCCGGACGCGGGAACCTGGTCACCGTGGTGCACCCGGTCGGGCACCTGATGGAACGCCAGCTCGACCCCGAAGGCGGCCGGGTGCTCGCGGAAACCCTGCGCGGGCTCGGCATCGAGTTCCGGCTGGGTGCCACCGCCGCCCGTTACCTGCCCGGTGACGGCCTCAAGCTGGACGACGGCTCGTACGTCAAGGCGGATCTGGTGGTGGTGTCCGCCGGGGTGCGGGCCGAGACCGCGCTGGCCGCCGAAGCCGGGCTGGCCGTCGACCGCGGGGTGGTCGTGGACGACTCCCTGCGCACCAGCGACGGCCGGATCTTCGCCATCGGTGACTGCGCGCAGCACCCCGGCACGGTGTCCGGGCTGGTGCAACCGGCCTGGGAACAGGCGGCCGTGGTGGCCGACCTGGTCACCGGTGAGAACGCCGCCGCGCGTTACCGCGGCACCCCGGTGGTGACCAGGCTCAAGGCCCGCGGGGTGGACCTGGCGGCGTTCGGCGACACCGAAGCCGACGGGGCCGACGGGGCCGAGGTGCTCAGCGTGTCCGACCCGGCCCGCGGCCGGTACGCGAAGCTGCTGGTGCGCGGGGAAAAGGTGGCCGGGGCGATCGTGCTCGGCCTGCCCGACGCGGCGGCGAACCTGACCCAGCTCTACGACCGCGGTGCCCGGCTGCCCGAGGACCGGCTCCCGCTGCTGCTCGGCCGGGCGCTGCCCGGGGCCGAGGCGGTGGCCGCCTCGACGGTGAGCCCGGCGAGCCTGCCCGCCACCGCGGTGGTCTGCCGGTGCAACGCGGTGACCAAGGGCCGGCTGGTCGAGCAGTGGCGCGGCGGGGCCACCGACGTGCCCGCGCTGGCCGCGGCGACCAGGGCGACCACCGGCTGCGGTGGCTGTGCCGATGCCGTGCGGGGCATCACCTCCTGGCTCGCGGAAACCTCCTGAAAGGCGATACATGCGAACGAAACGCTGGATCCAGCACTGGGACCCGGAGGACACCGGGTTCTGGGAGAGCACCGGCAGGCGGGTGGCCCGGCGCAACCTGTGGTTCTCCATCTTCGCCGAGCACGTCGGCTTCTCGATCTGGACGCTGTGGTCGGTGATGGTCCTGTTCATGGGGCCGGAATACGGCTTCTCGGCGGCGGACAAGTTCCTGCTGGTGTCCACCCCGACCGTGGTCGGCGGGCTGATGCGGGTGCCCTACACCTTCGCCGTGGCCAGGTTCGGCGGCCGCAACTGGACGGTGGCCAGCGCCGGGCTGCTGGTGGTGCCGACCCTGCTGGCCGCGATCGTGGTGGAACCGGGTACCCCGCTGACCACCTTCGTGCTGGTCGCCGCGCTCGGCGGGGTCGGCGGCGGCAACTTCGCCTCGTCGATGACCAACATCAACACCTTCTACCCGGAACGGCTCAAGGGCTGGGCGCTCGGGCTGAACGCCGGTGGCGGGAACCTGGGCGTGGCGGCGATCCAGCTGGTCGGCCTGCTGGTGATCGGTACCGCCGGGGCGATGGCGCCGCGGCTCGTGCTATACGTCTACCTGCCGCTGATCGTGGTGGCCGCGTTGTGCGCCTACCTGTTCATGGACAACCTCGCCAGCGTGCGCGGGGACACCGGGGCCATGCGCGAGGTGGTCAGGGACGGGCACACCTGGGTGATGTCCTTCCTCTACGTCGGCACCTTCGGCTCGTTCATCGGCTACAGCTTCGCCTTCGGGCTGGTGCTGCAGAACCAGTTCGGCCGGACGCCGTTGCAGGCCGCGGCGGTGACCTTCCTCGGCCCGCTGATCGGCTCGCTGATCCGGCCGGTCGGCGGCACGCTGGCCGACCGGGTCGGTGGCGCGAAGGTGACGCTGGTGACCTTCGGCGGCATGGCGGTGGCGGCACTGGGCGCGATCCTCGCCTCCAACGCCGGTTCGCTGGCGTTGTTCACCACCGCGTTCATCCTGTTGTTCGTGCTCTCCGGCATCGGCAACGGGTCCACCTACAAGATGATCCCGGCGATCTTCCGGGCGAAGGCGCGGTCGGCGATCGAGGCGGGTGCCCCGCGGACGGCGGAACTGCTGCGGGCACGCCGGTTGTCCGGGGCGCTGATCGGGCTGGCCGGGGCGATCGGGGCGATCGGCGGGTTGTTCATCAACCTGGCCTTCCGCGCGTCGTTCGCCGGCACCGGCGGCGGGGTGCCCGCGTTCGTCGGCTTCTGCGTGTTCTACCTGATCTGCGCGGGCGTCACCTGGGCGGTCTACCTGCGCCGGGAGGGCCTGCGTTCGCCGAGCCCCGCCTTGGCCGGGGCCGGGGTCTGAACTCATCCACCGGGAGGAGCAGCAAATGCGGACACTGGTTGTCGCCGGGCACGGCATGGTCGCCCACCGGCTGGTCGAAGCGGTGCGGGCGGGCGGGGGCGACTGGCGCGTGGTCGTGCTGGCCGAGGAGTCGCGCCCGGCGTACGACCGGGTCGCCCTGACCTCCTACGTGGACGGCTGGGACGCCGCTGCGCTGGCGCTGCCCGGTGCCGACTACGCCGGGGACCCGCTGGTGGAGCTGCGGCTCGGTGATCCGGTGGTGGCGGTGGACCGGGACCGCGAGCTGGTGCGGACCGCGGCCGGGCACGAGCAGTCCTACGACGCGCTGGTGCTGGCGACCGGCTCGAAGCCGTTCGTGCCGCCGGTGCCGGGGCACGACCTGCCCGGCTGCTTCGTCTACCGCACCATCGAAGACCTGGACGCCATCCGGGAGGCGGCGGGCCGGGCGAGCCGGGGCCGGCGGTCGGCGATGGTGGTCGGCGGTGGCCTGCTCGGACTGGAAGCCGCGAAGGCGTTGCGGGACATGGGTCTCTCACCGCACGTGGTCGAGATGGGCCCGCGGCTGATGCCGTTGCAGGTCGACGACGGTGGTGCCGGGTTGCTGCGCGACCTGGTCACCGCGCTCGGCGTGACCGTCCACACCGGAACGTCGGCGAGCGTGATCGAGCCCGATGGCGACCGGCTGATCGCCAAGCTGGCCAACGGCACCGAGCTGGACCTGGATCTCGTGGTGTTCTCGGCGGGCATCCGGCCGCGTGACGAACTGGCCAGGTCGAGCGGGCTGGCGGTCGGCGGGCGCGGTGGGGTGCTGGTGGACAACCGGTGCCGCACCAGCGATCCGGCCGTGTACGCGATCGGCGAGTGCGCCGCGGTGGAGGACCGCGTGTACGGCATCGTGGCGCCCGGGTACACCATGGCGGAGATCGTCGCCGCGCAGCTGCTCGGCGGGGACGCCGAGTTCGGCGAGCAGGACACGTCGACCAAGCTGAAGCTGCTCGGTGTCGACGTGGCCAGCTTCGGTGACGCCCACGCGGCCACCGAGGGCGCGCGGGAAGTCGCCTTCGCCGATTCGATCGACGGTCACTACAAGAAGCTGGTGGTCTCCGAGGACGGCAAAACGCTGCTCGGCGGCGTGCTGGTCGGCGACGCCTCGCAGTACACGGTGCTGCGGTCGTTCGTCGGGCGCGCGCTGCCCGCGTCACCCGGGTCGATGCTCTCCCCGGCGGGTGGTGGCGAAGGTGCCGGCGTGGACGCGCTGCCGCCGGACGCCCAGGTGTGTTCCTGCAACGCCGTCACGAAGGCCGCGATCACCGACGCCATCCTCGAGCACGAGTGCACCGACGTGGCGAAGATCAAGACCTGCACGCGGGCGGGTACCGCGTGCGGCTCGTGCGTGCCGATGCTGGCGAAGCTGCTGGACTCGTGCGGCGTCGAGCAGTCGAAGGCGCTCTGCGAGCACTTCTCGTTCTCCCGCGCGGAGTTGTTCGAGATCGTCAGCGCCACCCGGATCACCACCTTCGGCGAGCTGATCTCCCGGCACGGCACCGGGACCGGCTGCGCGGTGTGCAAGCCCGCCGTGGCGTCCATCCTGGCGACGCTGGGCAACGGCCACATCCTCGGCGGTGAGCAGGCCACCCTGCAGGACACCAACGACCGGTTCCTGGCGAACATCCAGCGCAACGGCTCGTACTCGGTGGTGCCGCGCATCCCCGGTGGCGAGATCACCCCGGCGAAGCTGAAGGTGATCGCCGAGGTGGCCGAGGAGTTCGGGCTGTACACCAAGATCACCGGCGGGCAGCGGATCGACCTGTTCGGCGCCACGGTGGACCAGCTGCCGCCGATCTGGCGGCGGCTGGTGGACGCCGGGTTCGAGTCCGGGCACGCCTACGGCAAGGCGCTGCGCACGGTGAAGTCGTGCGTCGGCTCGACCTGGTGCCGGTACGGGGTGCAGGACAGCGTCGGCATGGCCGTCGAACTGGAACTGCGGTACCGCGGGCTGCGCTCGCCGCACAAGCTCAAGGCGGCGGTCTCCGGGTGCGCGCGTGAATGCGCCGAGGCCCGCGGCAAGGACTTCGGCGTGATCGCCACGGAGAAGGGCTGGAACCTCTACGTCGGCGGCAACGGCGGCACCACCCCGCGGCACGCGCGGCTGCTGGTGTCCGATGTGGACACCGAGACGCTGTTCCGGACGATCGACCGGTTCCTGATGTTCTACGTGCGCACCGCCGACCGGTTGCAGCGCACCGCGCCGTGGATCGAGGAGCTGGAGGGCGGTCTCGACCACCTGCGCGAGGTGATCGTCGACGACAGCCTCGGCATCTGCGAGGAACTGGACGCGGCGATGGCCAAGCACGTGGACACCTACGCCGACGAATGGCGCGGTGTGCTGGAAGACCCCGAAAAGCTCGCGCGGTTCACCTCGTTCGTGAACGCGCCGGGCACCCCGGACCCGACGATCTCCTTCCGCGTCGAACGCGAGCAGAACGTGCCCGTCGCACTGGGCCTGCCGGAGGTGGCTGCACGATGACCGTGATGCGGGAACCGACCTGGACGGCCGTGTGCCCGGTCGGCGAGGTGCCGCCGGGTGCCGGGGTGGCCGCGCTGCTGCCCGACGGCACGCAGGTGGCCGTCTTCCGGACCGGGGACGCCGTGTTCGCCCTGTCCAACGTGGACCCGTTCAGCGGGGCGGCGGTGCTCTCCCGCGGCATCACCGGGGACCGGGGCGGCGTGCCGGTGGTGGCCTCGCCGATGCACAAGCAGTGCTTCGAGCTGGCCACCGGGCAGTGCCTGGACGAGCCGGGGGTGCGGGTGGCCTGCTACCCGGTGCGGGTGGCCGGCGGCACGGTGGAGGTGGGCGGGCCGTGACGGCCCTGCCACCGCTGGCCGGTTTCGCCGTCGGCATCACGGCGGCGCGCCGGGCCGACGAACTGGGCGCGTTGTTCGTGCGCAAGGGGGCGACCGTGCGGTACGGCCCGGCGATCCGGATCGTGCCGCTCTCGGACGACACCGAACTGCTCGGCGCCACCCGGCGGCTGCTCGACGAGGCACCCGACGTGGTGGTGGCGACCACCGGCATCGGGTTCCGCGGCTGGATCGAGGCGGCCGAGGGCTGGGGGCTCGGCGACGCCGTGCTCGCCCGGCTCGGTGAGGCCGAGGTGCTGGCACGCGGGCCGAAGGCGAAGGGGGCGGTGCGGGCGACCGGGCTGGTGGAGGCGTACTCACCGGACTCGGAGAGCAACGCCGAGCTGCTGCAGCACCTGCTGGCTTCCGGGGTGGACGGCCGCCGGGTGGCGGTCCAGCTGCACGGCGAGCCGTTGCCGTTCTTCGTCGAGTCGCTGCGGTCCGCCGGGGCCGAGGTGATCGAGATCCCGGTGTACCGGTGGGTCGGGCCCGCCGATCCGGGGCCGCTGGACCGGCTGCTGGATGCGGTGCTGGAGGGCGGGATCGACGCGATGCCGTTCACCAGCGCACCGGCCGCGGCGAGCACGTTCGCCGTGGCCAGGCGCACCGGCCGGTACGCGGCGCTGGTGGAGGCGCTGACCCGGCGGGTGGTGGTGGCCTGCGTCGGCCCGATCACCGCCGCGCCGTTCGCCGCACTGGGCATTCCGACCGTGCAGCCGGAGCGGTCCCGGATCGGGGCGCTGGCTCGCACGCTGTCGCAGGCGCTGCTGGACCGCGTGCCGGGCTGGCGGGTGGCCGGGCGGGCGGTGGAACTGCGTGGGCAGGCGGTGGTGGTCGACGGTGAGCTGCGGACGCTGGCACCGGCGCAACTGGCGGTGCTGCGGGCGCTCGCGGAGGAACCGGGGCGGGTGGTCTCCCGGCGGCAGCTGAGGACCGCGCTGCCCGGCGGGGGCGACGAGCACGCGGTGGAGACGGCGGTCGGCAGGCTCCGGACTTCGCTGGGTGAGGGGAAACTGGTGCAGACCGTGGTCAAGCGGGGTTACCGGCTGGCCGTGGAGGAGGCGGGGATCGCTTGATCGTGCTGGTGGCGCACGGCACCCGGGCGGCGGCCGGGGTGCGCGTGATTTCGGAACTGGCCTCGATGGTGCGCGAGCGGGTGGCCGTGCCGGTGCGGGTGGCGTTCGCGGACGTGCTCCAGCCGGACGTGACGACCGTGCTGGCGGGGGTGCCCGGCCCGGCCGTGGTGGTGCCCGCGTTCCTGGCGTCGGGGTACCACGTGCGGACCGACGTCCCGGCGCAGGTCGCGGCGAGCGGGCACCCGGCGGTGGCGGTGACGCCCGCGTTCGGTGCGGCTCCGGAGTTGATCGGCGTGCTCGAAGCGCGGTTGCTCGAAGCCGGGTACCGCCGGGGTGACGCGGTGGTGCTGGCGGCGGCCGGGTCCAGCGATCCGCGGGCGCTGGGCGAGGTGCGGGCGGCTGCGCGGGCGTTGCGGGCCCGGCTGGCCGTGCCGGTCCGGGTGGGGTTCGCCGCTACGGCACGGCCTTCGGTGGCCGAGGTGGTGCGTTCGCTGGGGGTCTCCCGGGTCGCCGTGGCGTCCTGGTTGCTGGCGCCGGGGTTGTTCCACCGGCGGCTGGTCGGATCGGGGGCGGCGGTGGTGGCCGCGCCACTGGGGGCGCACGCCTCCGTCGCCGACCTGGTCGTCCGGCGTTACCAGGCGAGCTTGGCGAGCGTGAGCCCGCGTGCGGCGGCGACGAGTTCGGCTTCTTCGGCGACGCGTTGCTGAGTGTTCGGGCCGAGCGGCCAGAAGGTGCTGACGGTGATCGACAGCTTCTTGCCGGAGGTCTTCGGGCGCCAGACGCCGGCGACCTCCCCGTCCGCGAGCACCGCGCCGGGATTGCCGAGGATCTTCCAGATCTCCTTCTGGTGCGCCTTCTCCGGCACCAGCAGGTCGCGGTCCCTGGCCTGCAGCAGCGGGTCCGAGGGCGGCAGCAGGCGGACGAGGTCCGGCTCCGGCGGGTTTTCCAGCAGGGACAGGGAATCGGCGGGCAGGTAGCGCTGCTTCCCGTCGATGGGCACTTCGGCGAGGCCGGACGGCCACATCTCCTTGGCGGCGGTGGCGTTCGTGCCGCGGAAACCGCCCGCCTCACCGGGCGAGGCCGGGCCGTGCAGGCGCAGGTAGGCCGCGATGACCGCGGTCGCGGCCGGGACGTCCGGTTCGGTGGGCACCGGTCCGCGGCGCTCCTGCGGGGTCAGCGTCGCCGGGGAGGTGTCCGGGACCAGTTCGAGCCCGGCGAGCGGGGCGGCCAGGCGCATGAGCTGTTCGAGGACGTGCGTGGCGCCGCAGCCCCGGCACCACACCGAGAAGCCGTCCGGGACGAGCTTGGTGACGGCGGTGCTCACCGCGCCCTTGGTCATCGTCCGGCCGACGGCCTTGCGCAGCGCCTCGGCGGTGGTGGTCAGCGCTTCGGCGGCGGGCACCCCGGCGCGGGTCACCTGTGCCCGCTGCCAGTTCAGCCGCGTTTCGGCGTCCGCTTCGGACAGCGGCACCAGGCTGCGGGTCAGGGCCTCCAGGTCTCGCCGCCGGTGCAGGTGGGGAGCGCCCCGGTGGGACCAGAGCAACGCGAAGCGGTCGTCCGGCGGTGCCGGGGCGGAGAGCCGGGCGGCCAGCGCGATGGCCGGGCCACCGCGCTGGTTGTCCTGCACGCCGAGGTCGAAAACGGCCAGTTCGTGCGGGTCGGCGGTGTCCCGGTGCAGCCCCTGCGCGGCGATCCGGTAGGCCAGCACCTGCTGCCTGTCCATGGGTGACCGTCCTAGATGGAGTATTCGAAGGTGTAGTGCACCGCCGATTCGCCGGACGCGCCGGCGGTGGTCCCGGTGCCCCGCAGGCCGGTCAGCTCCCCGGTGCCCGAGCCGTCGACCACGGTGAACTCGCCGTTGATGCCCGTGTGGTCGAAACCTACCTCGTGGCGGATCACGAAGCTGCCCTTGCGCCCGTCGACCGCGCCCTCGATCCGTTCGAAGCCCGGCGCGCGCTGCCCGGCGCCGTCGTAACCGGGGCCGGAGTAGTAGAGGAGGTAGTCGACCGAGGACTCGCCCTCGATCAGGCCGGTGTAGGTCATCACGGCGTGGGCGTGCGCGTACCGGGGCTGGTCTTCGGCGCCGCTGACCACGTGCTCGTCCCAGGACTTCATCGCAAAGGTGTTCATGGGCGGTACTGTGCCGGGCTTAGCTGACAGCTCGTGTCAGGTTTTCCGGGCATACTGGCTTCCATGCGTGCGAGCCGACTGCTGACGGTGCTGCTGCTGTTGCAGAACCGGGGGCGGATGACGGCCGACGAACTGGCCGCGGAGCTCGAGGTGTCGGTGCGGACGGTGTACCGCGACGTCGAGGCGCTGTCGGCGGCCGGGGTGCCGGTGTACGCCGATCGCGGGCGCACCGGGGGTTACCGGCTCGTCGACGGGTACCGCACGCGGCTGACCGGGTTGACCGAGGAGGAGGCGCAGTCGCTGTCGCTGGCAGGGCTGCCCGCGGCGGCGTCCGAGCTGGGGCTGGGCACGGTGCTGGCCGCGGCGCAGCTGAAGCTGTACGCCGCGTTGCCCGCGGACCTGCGGGACCGGGCGGCGTCGGTGTCGCAGCGGTTCTACCTCGACGTCCCGGGGTGGCACCGCGGGATCGAGAGCCTGCCGCAGCTGGCGGAGGTGGCGGAGGCGGTGTGGCAGCCGCGGCGGTTGCGGATCGAGTACCGGCGGTGGGGGAACAAGCAGGTCACGCGGGAGATCGAGCCGCTGGGGCTGATCCTGAAGGGCGGGAACTGGTACCTCGCGGGACGGTGTTCGGGGTCCGACCGGACGTACCGGGTGTCGCGGATCGAGGGGTTGGAGACGCTGGCGCCGTTCGAGCGGCCCGCGGATTTCGACCTGGCCGCGTACTGGCGGGAGTGGTCGGAGCAGTTCGAGCAGCGGATGTACCCGAGGCGGGCGGTGGTGCGGCTGTCACCGCTGGGGCGGGCGCTCGTACCGTACTACCTGGGTTCGGTGGGGGCGCGGGCGTTGCGTGACGCCGGTGCCGCGGACGACCGGGGTTGGGTCCGGGTGGAGCTGCCGGTGGAGCAGGGGCGACCGGCGATCGGGGAACTGCTGCGGTTCGGCGCGGAGCTGCAGGTGCTGGAGCCCGCCGACCTGCGCGAGGAACTGGCGGCGGCGATTCGGGAGATGGGGGCGCGGTATGGGTGAGCTGACCGGGGTGACCATCGGCATCACCGCCGAACGGCGGGCGGAGGAGTTCATCGCGGCACTGGAACGGCACGGGGCGACGGTGCGGCACGCGCCGACCATCCGGATCGTGCCGTTGCCGGATGACGCGCTGCTGCGTTCGGCCACTTCTTCGGTGTTGTCGGCTCCGGTCGACTTCACCGCCGTCACCACGGGCGCCGGTTTCCGCGGCTGGCTGGAGGCGGCTTCGGGCTGGGGTGTGGGTGCGGAGTTGCTGCGGCAGCTGGGTTCCTCGCGGTTGGCGGTGCGGGGGCCGAAGGCGAAGGGTGCGGTTCGGGGGGCGGGGTTGGCGGAGGAGTGGTCGGCTGCGGGGGAGACGAACGCGGAGTTGTTCTCCTGGTTGCTGGACGAGGGGGTGGCGGGGAAGCGGGTGGTGGTGCAGTTGCACGGTTCCCCGTTGCCTGGGTTCGTGGGGTCGCTGGCGGATGCGGGGGCTTCGGTTCTGGAGGTGCAGCCGTATCGGTGGGAATGGCCGGTTGATTCCTCGCCTGCGCTTCGGCTGATCGACGACGTCATCGGCGGGCGGGTTCGGGTTCTGGCGTTCACCAGCGCCCCGGCGGCGGCGAATTTGCTGGCGTTGGCCGGGGATCGGGTGGGGGAGCTGGTTTCGGCTTTGCGGGATGGGGTTCTGTGCGCCTGCGTGGGTGCGGTTACCGCTGCGCCGTTGGTGGCGGCGGGGGTGCCGACGGTGCAGCCGGAGCGGCCGCGGTTGGGTTCCTTGGTGAAGTTGCTGGTGCGGGAGTTGTCCACCCCGGCTTTCTAGGGTGACCACGGCTCCGCCGAGTTCTGTGTTGCCGGCCGCCTGTTTCTGCCCGCGTTTGCCCGGCTGACCGCCGGGTGCCTTGGTCAGACGTCGTCGGCCGGGGTGGGGGTGGTGAGGGCTTCGCGGCCGACCTCTTCTTCGCTCTTCCCCTGCCGCCAGTAGCCGGTGAAGGTGATGGCTCGTTTGTCGAAGCCGCGTTCGCGGACCAGGTGGCGGCGGGTGTGCTTGACCAGGGTGGCCTCACCGGAGAGCCAGGCGTAGGGCGTGCCGGCCGGCAGGGTGGCGGCCCGGACGGCCTCCAGCACGGACTCGCCGTGGGGGCGGCCCTCGCGCAGGACCCAGGTGATCTCGACGTCGGTGGCGTCGGTGTCGAACTTCTGCTCGTCCTCCGGGCCCGGGATCTCCAGGTAGGCCCGGACCACGGCGTCCGCGGGCAGCGACTCGATGATCGCGCCGACGGCCGGGAGGGTGGATTCGTCGCCGACCAGGAGTTGCCAGGTGGTGTCGGCGGGGACCGAGTACAACGCGTGCGGGGGCGTCAGGAAGATCAGTTCGTCGCCGACGGTGGCGGTCGACGCCCACGAAGACGCGGGGCCGACATCGTGCAGGACGAAGTCGACGTCGATCTCGCCGGGGCGGATGGCGCGGATCGTGTAGGTGCGCATCGGCGGGCGTTCGGCGTCGGGCATGGCGAGGTAGCGGCGGTACCAGGAAAGCACTTCGCCGTCCTCGAGCGGCGGCGGCAGCACCGGGCGCGCGGCGCCCGGCAGCGGGAAGAACAGCTTGACGTACTGGTCCGGTCCGGCATCGGTGACCGTGGTGGCCACGTCGAAGGTGATCCGGGTCATGTGCGGGGTGAGCCGCCGGACGGCGGACACGTGCAGCGGGTGGTACGTCAGGCTCGCCATTAGGTTAGCCTAACTAAAGAGCGGGGCGTTTTACCAGAGGCCACCCTCCGGCTCCTCCTGTTGCCACCGGTACCGGCGCAGGTCCACCTTCTGCCCGTCGGCCAGCACGCCCTCCGCCCGCAGCCGCGCCAGCTGCTCCTCGGCCAGGTGCGGTGCCGGGGTGCCGTTCGCACGCAGGATCCGGTGCCACGGCAGGTCGTGCCCGTCCTCGGCGAGGATGGCGCCCACCAGCCGCGGTGACGGGGCGCCCGCCAGCGTCGCGATGTCGCCGTAGGTGGCGACCTTGCCCGGCGGTACGTCGCAGATCACCGTCCGCACCCGTTCGTGCAGTGCTTCGTCCATGCGCACAGCTAACCGGACGACACCGACAGTTCTCACCGGGTGCCGCTGCCGACCCCCGATCACCACCCGTGGTGCAATCGGGTGTGGCAAGCAGGACGAAGCACCGGGTGAGCGCGCGACTGGTGCGCCGCCCGGTCGTGCCCGCGCCACCCCGCCAGTGGACGGCCGAGGCCCGCCGGGTGCTCGGCGGGCCGGTCGGTTTCGTCCGCGTGCTGGGCGGGCCCGGCACCGGCAAGACCACGCTGCTCGCCGAGGCCGTCACCCGCCGCATTCGTGACCACGGCGTCGATCCCGAGCGCATCCTGGTGCTCACCACGTCCCGCCGGGCGGCCGAAGCGCTGCGTGCCGACATCACGCGGCTGCTCAGCGACGGCGATCCGGAGGTCCCGCGCACCATCCGCGAGCCGATCGTGCGCACAGTGCACTCCTACGCCTACGCGGTGCTGCGGTTGCAGGCACGGATCCGCGAGGAACCCGCGCCCCGGCTGCTCAACAGCGCGGAGCAGGACGTGATGGTGCGTGAGCTGCTCGCCGGTGATCTGGAACTGGGGGCCTGGGACTGGCCCGTCGAGCTGCGGCCCGCGCTGACCGTGCCGGGGTTCGCCGAGGAACTGCGCGACCTGCTCCAGCGCGCGGCCGAACGCGGCCTCGGGCCGGAGGACCTGATCAAGCTCGGCGAGCAGAAGCAACGCGAGCAGTGGATCGCCGCCGGGCTGTTCTGGCGGCAGTACGAGGAGGTCAGCGCGTTGCAGGGGGCCGGGGGCAACGCCCTCGCGCTGCCCGGCGCCACCGCCTACGACGCGGCCGAACTGGTCATTTCGGCGCTGGTGGCGCTGAACTCCGAGCCGGAACTGATGGACCGCGAGCAGAACCGCGTCCGGCACCTCTTCGTCGACGACGCCCAGCACCTCGACCCGCTGCAGTTCCGCCTGCTCCGCCACCTCGGCTCCGGTGCCGACGACTTCGTCCTCGCCGGTGACCCGGACCAGTCGATCTTCTCCTTCCGCGGGGCCGACCCCGGCCTGCTCGACCAGGCCGATCGCCGCGGGGACCGGACGATCCGGCTCACCCGCAGCCACCGCCTCGCGCCCGCGATCGCCGCCGCGGTCAACCGGCTGGCCCGGCACCTGCCGGGCCCCAGGCGCCCGGAGCTGTCCCCCAGGGACACCGAGGACGAGGGCACGGTCAAGATCCGCCTGCTCTCCACCCCGGCGGCCGAGGGCGCCTGGATGGCCGACCAGCTGCGCCGCGCGCACCTGATGGACGAGGTCCCGTGGTCGGAGATGGCCGTGCTGGTGCGCTCGCCGTCGCGGACCTTCCCGGTGCTCACCCGCGCGCTGCGGGCGGCCGGGGTGCCGATCGCCGCCGCCTCGGAGGAACTGCCGCTGGCCAAGCAGCCGGCCGTCCGGCCGCTGCTGGCCGCGCTCCGCGCCGCCGACGATCCGTCCACTGTGGACGCCGACCTGGCGGAGATGCTGCTCTCCTCGCCGCTGGGCGGAGCGGACCCGCTGGCGCTGCGGCGGCTGCGTCGCGGGCTGCGGCGGCTGGAGCTGTCGGCCGGCGGTGCGCGGTCCAGTGACGAACTGCTGGTGGAGGCGTTGCTGGACAACGATCCGCTGACCGCGCTCGCCGACGCCGAGGCGGCTCCGGTGCGCCGGGTGGCCGGGCTGATCGCCACCGCGCGGGAGTCGATCGCGCAGCACCGCAACGTGGAGAACGTGCTGTGGGACCTCTGGCAGGCCAGCGATCTCGAAGCGCGGCTGCTGCGCTTCGCCGACCGCGGCGGGTCGCTCGGGGCGCAGGCCGATCGCGACCTGGACTCGGTGGTGGCCCTGTTCCACGCCGCCGGTCGTTATGTCGACCGGCTCCCGCACTCCACCGTGACCGCGTTCGCCGACTACCTGACCTCGCAGCAGATCGCCGGGGACAGCCTGGCCCCGAAGGCCGCCCGCAAGGAGGGCGTCACGCTGCTCACCGCACACGGGTCCGCCGGCCGGGAGTGGACGGTGGTCGCGGTGGTCGGTGCGCAGGAGGGCAGCTGGCCGGACCTGCGCCTGCGCGGGTCGCTGCTGGGCGTGGAGCGGCTGGTCGACCTGCTGTCCGGGGTGGACGGTGAGCAGGTGTCCGCGACGGCGCCGCTGCTGGCCGAGGAACGGCGGCTGTTCTACGTGGCCGCCAGCCGGGCCCGCCGGACGCTGCTGGTCAGCGCGGTGCGCGGGGAGGACGAGCAGCCGTCGCGCTTCGTCGACGAGCTGGACGAGGCCGCCCCCGACGAGTCGGCGGCCGATCCCCGGCTGAAGTCGGGCGGGCGTTCGCTGGTGCTCGCCGAGCTGGTCGGGGAGCTGCGGCGGGCGGTCTCGGATGCGGAGATGGACACCGGGAAGCGGCAGCTCGCCGCGCGCCAGCTGGCGAAACTGGCGGCCGCCGGGGTGCCCGGTGCGCACCCGAACACCTGGTACGGCGTGCCGCAGCCGTCCACCGAGGTGGCCCTGTTCCACCCCGGCCAGCTGGTCAGCGTCTCGCCGTCCACAGTGGACATCCTGGCCCGCTGCCCGCTGCGGTGGCTGCTGGAACGGCACGGCGGGGACGACCCGGCCCAGCTCGCCGCGGTCACCGGCACGCTGGTGCACGCGCTCGCCCAGGCCGCCGCCGAGGGCACCGGGGACGCCGAGCTGCGGGCGGCGCTGGACGAGGCGTGGACCAGGGTCGACGCCGGTGCGCCCTGGTTCTCCCGCCGTGAACGGCGGCGCGTGGAGCACATGCTGGAGAACTTCATGGCGTGGCTGCGGGCCAGCCGCGCCGAGCTGACCAGCGCCGGGAACGAGAAGGACGTGCAGGTGGTGCTGCCACCCGAGCACGGCGACGGGGAGGACGAACTGCTCGTGCGCCTGCGCGGCCGGGTCGACCGCCTGGAGCTGGACGCACAGGGCCGTCCGGTGATCGTCGACATCAAGACCGGCAAGACCCCGGTCACCGCCACCGACGCCGAGCAGCACCCGCAGCTGGCCGCCTACCAGCTGGCCGTGCTGCTCGGCGCGTTCGGCGAGCACGGCACCGAACCGGGTGGCGCGAAGCTGGTGTACGTGGCCAAGGCGAACAAGAAAACCGGTGCCACGGAACGGCAGCAGGCCCCGCTCGACGACGAAACCGGGCCCACCTGGCTGGAACTGGTGCGGCGGGCGGCCGGATCCGCGGCGGGGCCGGGCTTCGAAGCGCGGGAGAACGCGGACTGCCCGCGGTGCCCGGCCCGCGGTTCGTGCCCGGTGCGCCCCGAAGGACGACAGGTGACCGGCCCGTGACCGCTGTCCAGACGCGTCTCGTCAGCCCGGCCGACGTCGCCGAGGCGCTCGGCCTGCACCCGCCGACGCCCGAGCAGGCGGCCGTGATCGCCGCGCCCACCGAGCCGTCGCTGGTGGTGGCCGGGGCGGGCGCGGGCAAGACCGAGACCATGGCCGCCCGCGTGGTGTGGCTGGTGGCCAACGGTTTTGTCACCCCGGAACAGGTGCTGGGCCTGACCTTCACCCGCAAGGCCGCGCGTCAGCTCGGCGAGCGCGTGCGGGCGCGGCTGCGGCGGCTGGCCGGGTCCGGGCTGCTGGAGCGCGTCGATCCCAGCGGTGGCCGCCGCGCCGCGGTGATGGCGGGCGAGCCGACCGTGCTCACCTACCACGCCTACGCCGGACGCCTGCTGGCCGAGCACGGGCTGCGGCTGCCGGTCCGGCCGGGCGCGCGGCTGCTGTCGGAAACGGCGTCCTGGCAGCTCGCGCACCGGGTGGTTTCGCACTGGGACCCCGATCTCGACACCGACAAGGTGCCGCCGACGATCACCGCGCACGTGCTCGGCCTGGCCGGGGAACTCGGTGAGCACCTGGTGTCCACGGACAAGCTGGCCGGGTACACCGAGTGGTTGTGCGAGCTGATCGAGACCGCGCCCAAGGCCAAGGGGCAGCGCGACGCGCTACCGGTGAAGCTGCAGGAAATCGTGGCCGCGCAACGGTTCCGGCTCGCGCTGCTGCCGCTGGTGGAGGCCTACCACGAGCGCAAGCGGGCCGAGGGCGCGCTGGACTTCGCGGACCAGATGTCGCTGGCGGCCGGGCTGGCCACCGAGCACGAGGAGGTGGTGCTCGGCGAACGCGAGCGCTACCGGGCGGTGCTGCTCGACGAGTACCAGGACACCGGGCACGCGCAGCGCGTGCTGCTGCGCGGCCTGTTCGGCCTGGGTGAGCACCCGTCGCTGCCGGTGACCGCGGTGGGTGACCCGGCGCAGGCGATCTACGGCTGGCGCGGGGCGAGCGCGGCGAACCTGCCGCGGTTCACCACCGACTTCCCGAAGGGCACCGACGAGGGCCTGGAACCCGCCGGCGAATACGGCCTGCTGACCAGCTTCCGCAATCCGCCCGAGGTGCTGGTGCTGGCCAACGCCATCGTGGAACCGCTGCGGGTCAAGGGACTCGGCGTCAAGCAGTTGCGGGCGCGGGTGGGCGCGCCCCCGGCCGACGTCTCGGTGGCGCTGCTGCCGGACATCCGCGCCGAACGCGAATGGGTGGCCGAACGGCTGGCCGAGCGCTGGTTCACCGCGATCGAGGCGACCGGCGAGCCGCCGACCGCCGCCGTGCTGGTCCGCCGCCGCGCCGACATGGCGCCGATCGCCGCCGAACTGCGGGCACGCGGCCTGCCGGTGGAGGTGGTCGGCCTCGGCGGACTGCTGGAGGAACCCGAGATCGCCGACCTGGTCAGCACGCTGCGGGTGCTGGCCGACCCGCTGGCCGGCACGGCGGCCGCGCGGCTGCTCACCGGGGCGCGCTGGCGGCTGGGTGCGGCGGACGTGAAGGCGTTGTGGAGCCGGGCGGTCGAGCTGTCCGCCGATCCGGACGAGCCGCGTGACACCGAGCCGACGCTGGTGCCCGAACGCGCCGAGCACACCGGCCTGGTCGACGCCATCGACGACCCCGGCGACCCGGACCGCTACTCCCGCGAGGGGCTGCGCCGCATCCAGCGCCTCGGTGCCGAGCTGGCGGCGTTGCGCCGCAGGCTGGACCAGTCGCTGCCGGAACTGGTGTCCGATGTGGAGCGCACCATGCTGCTCGACGTGGAGGCGCTGGCCCGGCCGAACGCCGCCGGCCGCGCCCACCTGGACGCCTTCGCCGACGTGGTCACCGAATTCGCCGAGACCTCGCCGACCGCCACCCTGATGTCCTTCCTGGACTACCTGGCCACCGCCGAGCACGCCGAGGACGGGCTCAGCCCCGGTGAGGTCGAGGTGGTGCCGGACCGCGTGCAGGTGCTCACCGTGCACGCCGCGAAGGGCCTGGAATGGCAGTACGTGGCCGTGCCGCACCTGGTCGGCGACGTGTTCCCGAGCAAGCGGCGGTCGTCGTCCTGGCTGCGCACGGTCACCGCGCTGCCCGCCAAGTTCCGCGGTGACGAGCAGGACCTGCCCGAGCTCCGGCTCGGCGGCGGGGAGAACCGCAAGGAACTGCTCGAAGAACTGGAGCTGCACGAGGCGAACTTCGCCGATCGCGAAGCCGACGAGGAACGCCGCCTCTGCTACGTGGCGCTGACCCGGTCCGAGCACGGGCTGCTGGTTTCCGGGCACTGGTGGAACGAGAGCAGTTCGAAGCCGAAGGGGCCGTCCACCTTCCTCACCGAGATCCGCGAGGTGGTCCTCGAGCAGGGCGCGGACGACCTCGGGGTGATCGAGCAGTGGGCCGACCCGCCGGTCAACGAGGCGGAGAACCCGCTCACCACCTCGACGCGCACCGCGGTGTGGCCGGTGGACCCGTTGGGCGGACGGCGGTCCGCGGTCACCGAAGGCGTCGAGCTGGTGCTCGACGAACTCGCCGTGCTCAGCCGCCGCGACCCCGGGGCACCCGATCCGGACGAGGGGCACGAGGACCCGGACGGCTGGATCGCCGACACCGACGTGCTGCTGGCCGAACGGGCGAAGGCGGCCGGCCGGACCGAGGACATCGTGCTGCCCGACCACCTGTCGGTGAGCCAGCTGGTCGAACTGGCCGCCGACCCGGAGTCGCTGGCCGCCAGGCTCCGCCGTCCGCTGCCCGCGCCGCCGAACAGCTTCGCCCGCCGCGGCACCGCCTTCCACGCCTGGCTGGAGCAGCGGTTCAGCGGGGACCGGCTGCTGGACTTCGAGGACCTGCCCGGCGCGGCCGACGACGAAGCCGTCGACGACGGTGAGCTGGAGCTGCTGCAACGCGCGTTCGAGCACAGCGAATGGGCCGCCAGGACCCCGTACGACGTGGAGGTGCCGTTCTCCGCCGAGGTCGACGGCATCAACCTGCGCGGGCGGATGGACGCGGTGTTCGCCGACCCCGACGGCGGCTGGACCGTGCTCGACTGGAAGACCGGCGGGGTGCCCGGCCCGGACCGGCTGCCCGCGCTGTCGGTGCAGCTGGCCGCCTACCGGCTGGCCTGGTCGGTGCTGGCGGGTGTGCCGCTGGAGCAGGTCCGCGCGGCCTTCCACTACGTGCGCGAGGACCGCACCGTCCGGCCGGTGGACCTGCTGGACTTCGACGGGCTGCGTGAACTTCTTCGCGCGGTACCGCCGGAATGAACGTGGCCGGGATCACCGTCGGCTACGCTCCCCGCGTGATCCAAGCACGCCGCGGGGAGCAGGCATGATCAAGCGCATCCCCTTCCAGCTGGGCGACCGGTTGCACGACCAGCCCGACCACGAACTGGTCGGCGTGATCAAGATGCCGGAGCACACGGTCAGCCCGCTGCGGGCGATCGTGAAACGGGTGATCGGCGCCAGCCTGGCCCTGCTGGCCACCGTGCTGATCGTCTACCTCGACCGGGACGGCTACCGCGACGCCAACGGCGACGGGCTGACCTTCCTGGACAGCGTGTACTACGCCACGGTCTCGCTGTCGACCACGGGTTACGGTGACATCGCCCCGGCCACCCCGTCGGCGCGCTTCGTCAACGTCGTGGTCATCACCCCGCTGCGGGTGCTGTTCCTGATCGTGCTGGTCGGCACGACGCTCGAGGTGCTCACCGAACGGTCGCGCCAGGCGTTCAAGATCCAGAAGTGGAGGCACAAGGTGCGGGACCACGTGGTGGTCGTCGGGTTCGGGACCAAGGGCCGGGCGGTGGTGAAGACGCTGCTCGGCGACGAGAACATCGAGCCGAGCCAGATCGTCGTGGTGGACACCGACCAGCAGGCGCTCGACGCCGCCGGTGTGCTCGGCCTGGTCACCGTGCACGGGTCGGCGACCAGGTCGGACGTGCTGCGGGTGGCCGGCGTGCAGCGGGCGCGGGCGGTGGTGGTCGCCTCGAACCGCGACGACTCCGCCGTGCTGGTCACGCTGACCGCGCGGGAGCTGGCGCCCAAGGCGCACATCGTGGCTTCGGTGCGCGAGGCGGAGAACGTGCACCTGCTCAAGCAGTCCGGCGCGAACCAGGTGGTCATCTCCAGCGAGACGGCCGGGCGGCTGCTCGGCATGGCCACCTCCACGCCGCTGGTGGTGGACATGGTGGAGGACCTGCTCACCCCGGAGTCCGGGCTGGCCATCGCCGAGCGCCCGGTGGAACCCTCGGAGGAGGGCGGCTCGCCGCGGCACCTGCCGGACATCGTGCTGGGGCTGGTGCGCGACGGGCAGCTGTTCCGCGTGGACGCCCCGGAGGCCGACGCCATCGAGCCGGGGGATCGGCTGCTCTACGTCAAGAAGGTCACCCCGGCGGAGCAGTCCAGCTGATGATCTTGGTCCGGCTGGGCTAGGTGCGTTCCGTTACGGCGGTCTGGAACGATTGCCGGTGTGGTCGGGTCTTCGCGTCTCCCGGCGCGGTGGCGGGAGATCGCCGTCGCGGCGGTCACCGGTGTGCTGGTGGTGCTGGCCGTGTGGCTGGCGCCGGGCGTGCTCGGGGTCAACGGCGGGACCGGCGAGACCGTGGTGCGGGCCACCGTGACGAAGCCGTTGCCGTGCACGAACACCGGGGCCAGGGAAGGCGTCCGGGTGGAGGTCGACGGCCAGCGGCGGGACGCCACGCTGAGCGCCTGCGGGCACAGCGAGGGGGAACAGTTCGACGTGGCGGTGCCGGCGGGTGCCGGTACCGGGCCGCTGGAAGTGCGCATCGTTCCGGCTGCCCGGGGTGACAATGCGCTGTTGCGGCCGGTGGCTCTCGGTTTGCTGGCGTTGAGCTGTGCGGCCGGTGGTGGTTACGCCTGGCTGTACCTGCGGGGGCCGCGTCGGCGCGCGGTGTTGATTTGAGCGGGTGACTACGAGACCGAGGAACTGCTCGCGGCGAAGGTGTTGCAGTCGACGATCCGGTTGTCCTTGGCCCCCGCCCGCCACCACGACGCGTAGTGCGCGTTCGTGCCGTGGTCGCGGCTGCCGGAGGTGTTGTCCCCGCGGGTCTCCTGGTCGTCCCACGCCTTGTCGTACATGTCCCGGGTGATGGTGCCGCCGCGGTCCACGTGCGCCCCGAGGAACATGCCCGAGAAGCACTGCGCCTGCAACTCCTTGCGCCGCGCCATTTCCAGGCCCGCCTCGGAGTTCTGCCCCGCCGCGTAGATCTCCTCCCACGCGGCGTCCATCAGCCCGGCCACCTCCTGCACGTGGTGCCCGTACTCGTGGGCGAACAACGCCAGGTACACGCCGGGGTTGTTGCCGTACTGGTCGGTCTGCAGCCCGCGGAACGGCACGTACAGGTTGCTCTCGCAGTAGTACGCCGCCGTGGCGATGCCGACCTGGATGTTGCCGCATTCGGTCTGGAAGCTCGAACCGGTCGGGAAGTGCAGGCTCGGCGGGCTGAACGGCAGGTTGTAGTGCTGCAGGAACGGCCCCCACGCCGCGTCGAGGCACTGGCTGGCCGCGGTGAAGAACGCCTCCGCCGCGGCCTGGTTGCTCTGCCAGCCGGGCAGGTTGCACACGCGGTTCTTCAGCCCGGCCGCCGGGTCCTGCAGGATGGGGTGGTCGGCGAGCTTGAACACCTTCTGCGGACCGCTGGACGACGGGCTCTCCGCCGACCGCGAACTGCTCGGCGCCGACCGCGTCGAGGACGCCGTGCTCGACGAACCACCGGTCGGCTCGCTCGGCGTGTCGCTCAGCGTGGCCGGGGCGATGGTGCCCGCGTCGGCCACCGAGTCCCGGTTGGAGCTGACCGCGACGACCACCACGACCAGGCTGACCACCAGCAGCACGGCGGCACCGGCGCAGACCGCGATCAGCGGCCCGTTCGACTTCTTCTTCGGCGGCCCGCCGTACGGCGGCAGCTGCTGCCCCCAGTGCGGTGGCGGGTACCCCGGCGGACCGGGGGCCGGGCGCGGCGGCGGGAGCGGGCCGGACGGGGGCTGCTGGCCCCGGTGGCCTGGCTGCGGCCACGGGCCCTGCGGCGGTTGCGTCATAGAGAAGATCCCCGGCTGTCTCCGGCACTGGTGGCCTCGGCGGTCACGACTGCCGAAAGCATATCCACTCGGCCGCGGCGCCGGGGCCCTTCCGGGCGAATGGGCCGGTACCGGCCGCACCGGGTGCCCGGCTTCCGCCGAGTCGCGTTGGCCCGGGCCCACCTGCTCTGAAAGAGTATTCGGGGTCACCGGGAACAACAGGGGCAGGAGCCGATGAGCGACACGAATGGGTGGGCGACCCCGGGCGGGCCACCGCCGCAACACCAGCCGCACGGCTGGCCGCAGGCCCCGCAGCCGGGTCCGCGCTGGAACCCGGACGGGTACGGCAAGCCGGGGGTCATCCCGCTGCGGCCGCTGAACATCGGTGAGATCCTCGACGGCGCGTTCACCACCGTCCGGCGCAATCCGGCGATCATGCTCGGCGTGTCGCTGGTGGTGGTGCTGATCACCCAGCTCGCCGGTTACCTGATCAGCCTGCCGCTGCTGGACGACCTCAACCGCGCCACCGAGGCCAGCAACCGGGTGCTCACCGAGCAGCAGGCGCTGGACCTGGCGACCGACCTGCTCGGCTCCAGCGCACTGGTGGCGCTGGTCAGCGGGCTGGTCTCGGCGCTCGGCTCCAGCTTCCTCGACGGTTTCCTCACCGTGGTCGTCGGCAAGGCCATCCTCGGCCGCAAGCCGACCTTCGGCGAGGCGGTGAAGGAGGCCCTGCCGCGGCTGCTGCCGCTGCTCGGGCTGACCATCCTCTACACGCTGATGATCTTCGTCGGGCTGGTGCTGTGCATCGTGCCGGGTGTCTACGTGGCGGTCGTGTTCGGCCTGGCCACGCCCGCGCTGGTGCTGGAGAAGGCGGGTGTCGGCACCGCGTTCAAGCGGTCCGCCCTGCTGGTGAAGAACTCGTTCTGGCGGGTGCTCGGCGTGCTGCTGCTCGGCATGCTCATCTCCTGGGTGATCAGCCAGGTGGTCTCGCTGCCGTTCACCCTGGCCGGCGACTTCTCCGGGTTCACCACGCTGTTCACCGGTGAGGTGCCCGAGTACACCGCGTCGGGCCTGCTGCTGACCACGCTCGGCTCGGTGATCGCGCTGACCTTCACCTCGCCGTTCGTCTCCGGTGTCCGGTCGCTGGTCTACATCGACCAGCGCATGCGCAAGGAGGGCATGGACCTGCAGCTGGCCCGCGCCGCGGCGGCGCCGGCAGCGCCGCCTGCCGGGTCCACCGATCCGACGCCCGCCGCGGGCATCCCGCTGGGCCAGGCCGAACCGCCCGCGACCGGAGAAGCCGAGGAGGACCAGCCCAAGCAGGACCCAGAGCCGCCGCGCCCGTCGTGATCCCGGTCGACATCGGCCGGGACGAAGCCGCCGAGGCGGCCCGGCGGGAACTCGCCGATCCGGCGTACCGGGCGGCCGAGCCGTCCGTGCTGGAGCAGGCCATCGACTGGGTGCTGACCCGGCTCGGCGAGCTGTTCGCCGCCGCCGCCGAGTTGACCACGGCGACCCCGCTCGGCTGGCTGCTGCTCGCGTTGCTGGTGGTGGTCGTCGTCCTGGTGATCCGGTGGCGCATCGGGCCGACCCGGCGGCGGGCGAAGGCGTCGAACGAGGTGTTCAGCGGGGAGAAGCTGACCGCCGCCGGTTACCGCCGGGCCGCCGAGACCGCGCTCGCCGAGGGCCGGACCGCCGACGCCGTGCGCGACCGGTTCCGCGCAATCGTTTGCGGCCTGGAAGAGCGCGGGGTGCTGGACGTCCGTTCCGGGCGCACCGCCGACGAGGCCGCCACCGAGGCGGGCCGCCGGCTGCCCGCCCTCGCGGACGAACTGCGGCACGGCGCGGTCCAGTTCGACGACGTGTTCTACGGCGGCCGCGCGGCCACCGAGGCGGGCTACCGCCGGCTGGCCGCGCTCGACGAGGCGGCGGCCGGGACCCGGCCGACGGCCGCCGGGGCCGCCCGGTGACCTCCACCTCGCCCGACGCCGCGAAGATCTGGCGTGCCGCGAAAACGCCGTTGCTCATCCTGGGCGTCCTGCTCGCCGGTGTCCTGGTGCTCGTGCTGGTGCGCGGCGACGAGGGGGCGCGTGAGCAACTGCACCCCGATTCCTACGCCCCTGACGGCGGTCGCGCGCTCGCCCAGCTGCTCCGCGGCCAGGGCGTCCGCGTCGACCAGGTGGACACCTTCGGCGAAGCCCGCTCGGCGGCCGGTGCCACGCTGCTCGTCGCCAAGCCGGACCTGCTGCCGCCGGAACGGCTGGTCGAACTGCGCGACCGGGCGCGGCACCTGGTGCTGGTGGGTGCGCAGGGCCCGGGCGTCGGTGCGGTGCTGCCCGGCACGCAGGTCGCCGGGCTGGCCGAGGAACGCGACCGGCAGCCCGAATGCCCGCTGTCGGCGGCCGTCGCCGCGGCCGAGGCGACCTCGGGCGGGATCCGGTACGAGCCGGGCGACGGCGTGCTCTCCTGTTATCCCGACGGCGACGCGGGCACGCTGGTGCAGCGCTTCGGCGGCCCCGTGACCACGGTGACCCTGCTCGGCACACCGGCCCCGCTGACCAACGCCCGGCTCGACGAGGCCGGCAACGCGGCACTGGGCCTGCGCCTGCTCGGGGCGAACGAACGCGTGGTCTGGTACCTGCCGTCGGCCACCGACCCGTCGCTGGGCGGGGACGAGAAGTCGCTGCCCGAACTCGTGCCGGACGGGGTGAAGTTCGGGCTGGTGCAGCTGTTCGCCGCCGCGGTGGTGCTCGCGCTGTGGCGGGCGCGGCGGCTGGGCCCGGTGGTGCACGAACCGCTGCCGGTGGTGGTCCGCGCGGCCGAGACGGTGGAAGGCCGGGCGCGGCTCTACCGCCGGTCCGGGGCGCTCGCGCACGCGTCCGGAACGCTCCGGCAGGCCGCCCGCGCCCGGCTCGCGCCCCGGGTCGGCCTGGCCCCCGACGCCGAACCCCCGGCGCTGCTCGGCGGGCTCGCCGCCCGGACCGGCCGTCCCGGCGCCGACCTGCACGCCCTGCTCTACGGCCCGCCACCGGCCGGTGACCCGGAGCTGGTCCGGCTCGCCGATGAACTTGACCGACTGGAGAAAGAGGTCGACGACCGATGACGTCCGCTGCTGACGCCCGCGAGGCACTGATCGCGCTCCGTGCGGAGGTCGCCAAGGCCGTGGTGGGCAACGACGGCGCGGTGAGCGGGCTGATCGTGGCCCTGCTCTGCCGCGGGCACGCGCTGCTCGAAGGCGTGCCGGGGGTGGCGAAGACGCTGCTCGTGCGGGCGCTGGCGACCGCGCTCGACCTGAAGACCACCCGCGTGCAGTTCACCCCCGACCTGATGCCCGGCGACGTGACCGGTTCGCTGGTCTACGACGCGCGCACGGCCGACTTCTCCTTCCGCGAGGGGCCGGTGTTCACCAACCTGCTGCTCGCGGACGAGGTCAACCGGACGCCGCCGAAAACCCAGTCCTCGCTGCTGGAGGCGATGGAGGAGCGGCAGGTCTCGGTGGACGGCACCCCGCGTGCGCTGCCCGACCCGTTCACCGTGATCGCCACGCAGAACCCGGTGGAGTACGAGGGCACCTACCCGCTGCCGGAGGCGCAGCTCGACCGGTTCCTGGTGAAGCTGACCATGCCGGAGCCCTCGCGGGAGGACGAGTACGGCATCCTCCTGCGGCACGCCGAGGGGTTCGACCCGCGTGACCTGACCGCGGCCGGGGTGCGGCCGGTCGCCGGGCGGGCGCAGCTGGAGGCCGGGCGGAAGGCGGTCGCCGACGTGAAGCTGCGGCCCGAGGTGATCGCCTACATCGTCGACCTGTGCCGCGCGACGCGGACCTCACCGTCGGTGCGGCTCGGCGTTTCCCCGCGTGGGGCGACGGCGTTGCTGGCGGCGGCGCGGGCGTGGGCGTGGCTGGCCGGTCGCGACTACGTCACCCCGGACGACGTGAAGGCGCTGGCCAGGCCCGCCCTGCGGCACCGGCTCGGGCTGCGGCCGGAGGCCGAGCTGGAGGGGGCGACCGCGGACGGGGTGCTGGAGCGGGTGCTCGCTTCGGTGCCCGTGCCGCGCTGATGGCGATCACCGGGCGCGCCGGGCTGGTCGCGCTGGCGGGCGTGGTGGTGGCGGTGCGGTGGCCGTCCTGGCCCACCCTGCTGGTGCTGGCTTCGGTGCTGCTGCTGGGGATCGGCGTCGACCTGGGGCTGGCGGCGAGCGTCCGCGCGCTGACCTTTTCGCGCTCCGGGGCGGATTCCGTGCGGTTGGGCGAAACCGCCGAGGTGACGTTGACGGTGGAGAACCCGGGGCGGCGGCGGTTGCGTGGCCGGTTGCGGGACGCGTGGCAGCCGAGCGCGGGGATCGCCGAGGACCGGCACTCCGTGGTGATCCCCGCTGGGGAGAGCCGCCGGGTGGTGGCCGTGCTGACCCCGACGCGACGTGGTGACCGGCGGGCCGCGGCGGTCACCGTGCGTTCGTTCGGGCCGCTCGGCTTGGCCGCGCGGCAGGGTTCGCACGACGTGCCGTGGTCGTTGCGCGCGCTGCCGCCGTTCCACAGCCGGCGGCACCTGCCCGCCCGGCTTTCGCGGCTGCGTCAGCTGGACGGGCGCCAGGCGGTGCTGGTGCGGGGGCAGGGCACGGAGTTCGACTCGCTGCGGGAGTACGTGATCGGCGACGACGTGCGGTCGATCGACTGGCGTGCCTCGGCCAGGGCCGCCGACGTGGTGGTGCGGACTTGGCGGCCGGAGCGGGACCGGCACGTGGTGCTGGTGCTGGACACCGGCCGGGTGGCGGCGGGCCGGGTCGGGGACGTGCCCCGGCTGGACGCTTCGATGGACGCCGCCTTGTTGCTGGCGACGCTGGCGACGCGGGCCGGTGATCGAGTGCAGCTGATCGCGTATGACCGCGTGCTGCGGGCTTCGGTGCGGGGCGCGGGGCCGTCGCTGGTGAACGCGATGGCGCCGTTGGCGGCGGAACTGGTCGAGCCGGACGTGCGCGGCATGGTCACCGAGGTGCTGAGGCGGGCGGGGCAGCGTTCGCTGGTGGTGTTGTTCACCGGCTTGGACTCGGTGGAGGACGGTTTGCTGCCGGTGCTCAGTTCGCTGACCGCGCGGCACCGGGTCGTGGTGGCGGCGGTGGCGGATCCGCGGGTTTCGGAGATGGCTTCGTCCCGGGGTGACGCCGAGGCCGTTTACGACGCCGCCGCGGCGGAACGGACGCTGGCGGAACGGCGGCAGGTCACCGGTCTGCTGGGGAGCCGGGGCGTCGAGGTGGTGGACGCGGTCCCGGCGGAACTGGCACCGGCGCTGGCCGACCGGTACCTGGCGCTGAAGGCCGCCGGTCGCCTCTAGGCCGAACTCGGTGCGGTGTCGGCGGTGAAGCGGGCGTCGAGGTCGCCGGTCTCACCCGCGGCCGCGGCTCGGCGGCCCAGGATGAAGACGTAGGCGAAGAAGACGAGTTCGGCGGCGACGCCGATGCCGACGCGGGCCCAGGTCGGCAGGCCCGACGGGGTGACGAAGGCTTCGATCACGCCGGTGACCAGCAGCACGCACGCCAGGCCGAGGGCCATCAGCACCACGGTCCGGCCCTCCTGCGCGAGCGCGGCGGCCCGCGTGCGGCGGCCGGGGTCGATCACCGTCCAGCCCAGCCGCAGGCCGGTACCGGCGGCGACGAAGACCGCGGTCAGTTCCAGCAGGCCGTGCGGGGTGATCAGGCCGAGGAAGATGTCGAGCCGCCCGGCCGCGGTCATCAGCCCGCCCGACAGCCCGACGTTGAGCACGTTGGTCGCCAGGATGTAGAGCACCGGCAGGCCGAACAGCACCCCGAGCAGCAGGCACCCCGCCGCCACCCAGGCGTTGTTCGTCCACACCCGCGCGGCGAACGAAGCCGCGGGATCGCTGGAGTAGTACGACTCGAAGTCACCGCCGGGCGCGGTCAGCTGCCGGATCTCCTCCGGTGCCGCGACGGCGGCCTGCACCTCGGGGTTCATCGCGATCCACGCCGACACCGCGGCCGAAGCCAGCAGCGAGACCACCATCACCGGCACCCACCAGCGCCAGCTCCGGTACACCGCCGCCGGGAAGCGCTGCGAGAAGAACAGGCCGAACTCACGCCACGCCGGGCTGTGCGTGCCCGTGATCGCCGACCGCGCGCGGATCACCAGCTGGGAAAGGTGCTCGACGACGGCCGGGTCCGGCGCTTTCGCGCGCAGGGTGGACAGGTGCGTGGCGGCGCGCTGGTAGAGCCGCACCAGTTCGTCCGCCTCGGCCCCGGTCAGCCTGCGGCTGTGCTCGGTGAGCTGCTCGAGCCGGTCCCACGCGGGCCGGTGCGTGGCGACGAAGACGTCGACGTCCATCCCGGTCCGTTCCCCTCGGTTCCAGTGCCTCCGACAGTACTACCCTCGGGCGGAACCCATTGCCTGCGAGGGAGCGCCATGTCCGAACTGGTCACCGGCGACGCCGTGGTGCTGCGGCTGCGCGTCGCCGCCGTGCCCACCCGCTGCCTGGCCTTCCTGCTCGACGTGCTGCTGCAGGCCGCCGTGCTGATCGGCCTGCTGCTGGTCGCCGGGGTGGCGCTGGCCACGTCGCTGAGCGAGGCGCTGTTCCTCACCGTCTCGCTGGTGCTCGTGGTGCTCACCCTGGTCGGCTACCCGGTGGCGATGGAGAGCCTGGCAGGCGGCCGCACCCTCGGCAAGATGGCGCTCGGCCTGCGGGTGGTCCGCGACGACGGCGGCCCGATCCGGTTCCGGCACGCGCTCACCCGCGGGCTGGCCGGGTTCTTCGTCGACTTCTGGGCGCTGGGCGTGGCCGGGGCGGTGGCGCTGGTGGTGGCCTTCGTCTCCGGCCGCGGCAAGCGGGTCGGCGACTACCTGGCGGGCACCGTGGTGATCTCCGAGCGGACGCCTGCCGCGGTCACCCCGGTGATCGTGATGCCGCCCGGCCTGGCGGGGTGGGCCGCGCAACTGGACCTGGCGCACCTGCCGGACGCCGCCGCGCTCGACGCGCGCCAGTACCTCGGCCGCTACCCCGAGTTCAGCGAGGACGCCAGGTGGCAGCTCGGTTTCCGGATCAGCCAGGAGATCGCCGCGGCCATCGGCACGCCGGTGCCGCCGGGCATGCCGTACTGGGCCTACCTGTCCGCCGTGCTCGCGGAACGACGGCGGCGGGACCACGCCCAGGCGTGGCAACCCCCGCAACAGCAGCCCCCGCAGCCGCCACCACCGCCGCCGCCCGCCGGGGAACTCCCCTTCGCCCCGCCGAGCTGAGTGGGACGGACATGGAGAGAGAACAAACCCAGCCACCACGCGTGGTCGCGCCGGTCAACGGGCCGAGGCACGCCGTGCCGCTGAGCGGCCCGTCGCGCCTCGGCCCGTTGACCGGCTCGAAGCGACCACGCCGCCGCGCCGGAGGCGCGGCCGAGAGCACAGTTCTGACATGTTCTTCTCGAAACGGACCGGCGTCCGGGCGGGGTGGTCTATGGTCTAGCACCGTGTTCAAGCTTGCGGGGCTCACCGCGATCGCGCTCGTGCTGGGCGGCGGCGTGGCCGCCTCGGCCCAGGAGCCGGAGACCCAGTCGGACGCCGGGGTGACCGTCGGCGTCGAACTGAAGGTGGAGCCGGACGGCCTGCTCTCGGTGACCGAGACGGTGACCGTCCCGAGTGGACAGGAGGCGACCCGGCACGCCCCGCTGCGGCTGCTCGTCGGCGAGGACACCGAGCGGGTGTTCGCCGTGCGCGACGTCACCACCGACGGCGCGGGGGCGGCCGAGGTGACCGGCGACGAGTTCGTCATCCGCGCACCCGAGGGCGAGACCACTGTCCAGTACACAGTGGACGGTGCGGTGGCCGAGCTGCGCGACCAGCAGGAGATCCGCTGGCGGCTGGCCGGTGGCTGGGACACCGACCTGGCCGGGGTCACCGGTTCGTTCGTGCCGCCGGTGCCGGAGGCGTCCTCGATCCGCTGCCAGGCCGGGGGTTCCGGCGGCCAGTGCGAGCTGGCCGACACCGCCGACGGCGGCGTGATCAAGGTCGAGCACGGGGAACTGGAGGCGGGCGACCCGGTCGACCTGGCGGTCGGCCTGCCTTCGGCGACCGTGCCCGCCAACGCGCGGTTCGCCGACACCTCCCGCCTGGCCAACGCCTTCGTGCTGACCACCACCGCGGTGTTCGGCTTCGCCGTCGCCGGACTGGGCACCGTGGCGTGGTGCGGGTTCCTGTTCTGGAGCCGCCGCCGGGACGCGAGCGTGCCGGAGGCGCCGGACGAGCCGTCGAAGCTCCTGGTGCGCGAGAACGGCCGGGTGCTCTTCGCCTCGCCGGACGGGGTGCTGCCCGGGCAGGTCGGCACCATCGTCGACGGCAAGGCGGACGTGGTCGACGTGACCGCCACCGTCGTCGACCTCGCCGTGCGCAACTACCTGCTGATCGCCCCGGTGCGCGACGCCGACGGCATCACCGACTGGCGGATCTCCCGCCGCAACGACCCGGACGACAGCCTGCACCCCTACGAGCGCGCGGTGTTCCAGGCCGTGCTGCCCTCGGGGGCGGAGACCTCGCTGCTGTCCGAACTGCGCACCGGGCGCGGCCTCGACCTGAAGCCGTTCGACCAGGCCATGTACGCCGACGTGGTCGGGCGCGGCTGGTTCTCCCGGCCGCCCGGCTCCGGCCGCGGCTTCGCCGGCTGGGCGGGGGTGGTGCTGGCGCTGTCCGGTTTCCTGCTCACCGTGGTGCTGGCGCTGTCCGAAGGGGACGCCCTGCTCGGGCTGGCGCTGATCGTGTTCGGCCTGGCGATCACCGCCGGGGCCGGGCTGCTGCCCAGGCGCACCGCCCGCGGCCGGGCGGTCGCCGGGCAGGTCCGCGGGCTGATCGACTACCTCCAGAGCGTGCCCGCCGACGAGATCCCGGACGCCGACCGCGAACTGGTGTTCTCCCGTTCGCTGCCCTACGCCGTGGTGCTCGGGGAGACCGAGCGCTGGCTGAACACCTTCGCCGAGCTCGACCCGGAGGCCGACGGCGCCGCCGGGCTGTACTGGTTCGGCGGGCTGGAAGGGGAACGCGACCTCAAGCGGCTCGGCACGCACCTGCCCGCCCTGCTCACCGCCCTGGACGGCGTGCTCGCCGAGGCGGGGCACCTCCGGTCGCTGCGTTGATCCCGCTGGTGGCCGCGGTGCTGCTCGCGGTGGCGCCGCCGTTGCCGACGCTGCCGCAGAGCGCGGAGATCGAGCTGCGGGTCGAGCGCGACGGCGCGCTCTCGGTCATCGAGGCCGTGTCCGCCAACGAGCCGATGACCCGGGAACTGCCGCTGCGCCAGCCGGTCGGCGGCGACCGGGACCGGGTGCTCACCGTGCGGGAGGTGAGCCTCGAAGGCGACGGGCACGCCGAGCTGACCGCCGATTCGTTCCGGGTCGAGCTGGCCGGCACCGCCGTGCTCCGGTACACGGTGGACGGCGCGATCACCACCGGCCCCACCGGGCCGCAGGTGTACTGGCCGCTGGCGCAGGGCTGGAGCACCGAGCTGGAGTTCGTCCGCGCGTCGCTCGCGGCGCCGAAGATCGCCGAGGCGATCCGCTGCGTCGCGGGCCCCAAACCGTGCCTGGCCGCGCAGATCGACCACGCCGGGCTGACCCGGTTCAGCCACCGGGACCTGCCGCCGGGGCAGCGGATGGTGATCACCGTCGACCTGCCGCCCGGCTCGGTCCCGGCGAACGAGCGGCTGGTCCCGTCCGCCACGCTCGGTGGTGCCTTCCTGGTCACCACGCCGGTGGCCCTGGCGTGGGCGGTGCTGGGTTTCCTGGTGCTCGGCTGGGCCTTGTTGATCTTCTTCCTGCGCCGGTGGTGGCCGAAGGCGCGCGACGGGTACCCACCCGGGTACGCGGGCACGCTGGCCGACGGCCGCGTCGACGCGATGGACGCCGCGCTCACCCTCGCCGATCTTCGTGACCGCGGGCACTTCACGGTGGAGGGCGGCACGCTGGCGCGCACGGAGTCCGAGGACTCGTTGCGCGAGTTCGAGCAGGTGCTGCTGGATCAGGTGTTCGCCAGTGGAGAACACGAGCGCCGCGAAGCGGCACCGTCGAGGGGGGCGGGCAGGCGGGTGGGAGAACGGGTCCGGCTCGACGACCTCCGGATCGACCTCGCCGAACTCGACCGGTTCGCCCGCGCCGACCTCCGGCGGGACGGCCTGCTCCGCACCCCGCGGCTGCGCCGGGCCGGGGTCCGGATCGTCTTCTACGGTGCCTTCCTGACCGGCCTGCTCGCGCTGACCGTGGGACACGCCCAGCTCGGCGTGGTGCTGGCGGTGGCGGGCGCGGCGCTCGCGCTCGGCGCGGTGGCGCTCCCGGCCCGCACCACCCGCGGGTCGGCGGTGCTGCGCGGGCTCGCCGAGCGGTACCGGCCGGGCACGGCGGACGAGTTCACCCTGGCCGCCGCCGGTCGCTCCCACCGTGTCGGTGTCAACCCGTAGGGTGGCGGGCATGGCCGTACCCGAGCTACACAGGTTCAAGTTGGACAACGGGCTGCGCGTGGTGCTCGCGCCGGACCCGACCGCGCCGGTGGTCGGTGTCGCCGTGCACTACGACGTGGGCTTCCGCTCCGAGCCCGAGGGGCGCACCGGGTTCGCGCACCTGTTCGAGCATCTGATGTTCCAGGGCAGCGAGAGCCTGGAGAAGCTGGCCCACTTCCGGCACGTGCAGTCCAGCGGCGGCACCTTCAACGGGTCCACGCACCCGGACTACACCGACTACTACGAGGTGCTGCCCGCCGCCGCGCTCGAGCGCGCGCTGTTCCTCGAGGCCGACCGGATGCGCGCGCCGAAGCTGACGCAGGAGAACCTGTCGAACCAGATCGACGTGGTGAAGGAGGAGATCCGCCTCAACGTGCTGAACCGGCCGTACGGCGGGTTCCCGTGGATCCTGCTGCCGCCGGTGCTGTACTCCACCTTCGCCAACGCGCACAACGGCTACGGCGACTTCGTCGACCTGGAGCAGGCCACGCTGGACGACTGCGCCGCCTTCTTCGACACCTTCTACGCCCCGGCCAACGCGGTGCTCACGGTGGCGGGCGACTTCGAGGTCGGCCGGGCCCGCGAGCTGGTCGAGAAGCACTTCGGCGACGTGCCGTTCCGGCCGGCGCCGGAGCGCCGGTCGTTCGCCGAGCCGCGGCCGACCGAGGAACTGCGCGGGCACCACGTCGACCCGCACGCCCCGCTGCCCGCGCTGGCCGTCGGCTACCGCATGCCCGACCCGGTCGGCGAGCTGGACGCCTATCTGGCGAACCTGGTGCTCGCCGGGGTGCTCACCGACGGTGACGGGTCGCGGCTGCAGCAGCGGCTGGTGCACCGCGACGCCATCGTCACCGACATCGGTGCCGGTGCCGGGTTGTTCGGCCCCTTCGAGGCCCGCGATCCGGACACCTTCTCGATCACCGCGATCCACGCGCCGGACGTGCCCGGCGACCGGGTGCTCAAGGCCATCGACGAGGAGATCGATCGGCTCGCCAGCACCCCGCCGGACGAGCGCGAGCTGGCCAAGGTGACCGCGCGCTGGGCGGCGGGCATGCACTCCGAGCACGACCGGATGGTCTCGCGCACGCTCGCCCTGGGTGCCTTCGAACTGCTCTACGAGGACGCGAGCCTGGTGCACGGCCTGGCCGACCGGTTCGCCGCGGTGACCGCGGACGACGTCGCCGCCGCGGCCAAGGCGCTGCGCCCCGATTCACGTGCGGTGCTGGTCGTCCAGCCCGAAAAGGGAGGAAGCAAGTGACCGCCGTCGAGCGCACCGAACACCGCGGTGCCGAGGAGATCGGCCGCACCGAGCGGGGCCCGCGCCCGCTGCCGCCGCTCGGCGAGCAGCGCGCCGCCGCCGATCTGTCCCATGTGGACACCGAACTGGCGAACGGGCTGCGCGTGCTGGCCGTGCGCAAGGACACCGTGCCGCTGGTCGAGCTGCGGCTGAGCATTCCGTTCGCCGGCACCGATCCGCTGCACCCGGCCACCGCCGAGGTGCTGGCCGAGACCATGGTCACCGGCACCGCCCGCCGCGACCGCGTGGCCATCGACACCGAGCTGGCGCTGATCGGCGGCGAGCTGAGCACGATGGTCGACCCGGAGCGGCTGGCGGTCAGCGCCAGCGCGCTGGCCAGCGGGCTGCCCACGCTGTTCGACGTGCTGGCCGACCTGCTCACCGAAGCGTCCTATGTGGACGCCGAGGTCAGCAGGGAGTCGGCGCGGCTGATCGAGCGGCTGGCCATCGCCCGCACGCAGCCGCGCACGATCGCCCGCGAAGCACTGCAGCGCAAGCGTTATGGCAACCACCCGGCGACCTTCGAGGTGCCGCAGGCCGACGACGTGGCCAAGGTGGAGCCGGAGCTGGTGCGCCGGTTGCACGCCGAGGCGGTGCTGCCGCGGAACTCCACCCTGGTGATCGTCGGTGACATCGATCCCGAGCAGGTGGTCGCCGACCTGGAGCGGGCGCTGGGCGGCTGGGCCTCGGACAAGGCGGCGAACCTGCTGCCGGACCTGCCGGAGCTGACCGGTGGCGACGTGCTGCTGGTGCCGCGGCCGGGTGCGGTGCAGTCGCAGCTGCGGCTGTCCGCGCAGGCGCTGCGCCGCACCGATCCGCGGTACGCGCACCTGCAGCTGGCGAACCTGGCCTACGGTGGTTACTTCTCCTCGCGGCTGGTGGAGAACATCCGCGAGGACAAGGGGTACACCTACAGCGCGCACTCCGGTTTCGAGTTCACCGGCAACTCCGCCACGCTGCTGGTCGACGCGGACACCGCCACCGACGTGACCGCGGCGGCGCTGCTGGAGACCCGGTACGAGCTGGGCAGGCTCGGGCTGGTGCCGCCGACCGCCGACGAGGTGGAATCGGTGCGCCAGTACGCCATCGGCTCGCTCGGTATCTCCACCTCCTCGCAGACCGGCCTGGCCGGGCAGCTGTCCGCGCTGGTGCAGGCCGGGCTCGGCTTCGAGTGGCTGGCCGGGCACCCGGAGCGGCTGGCCGCGGTCACCGCCGAGGAGGTCGCCGAGGCGGCACTGGACTTCTTCGCCCCGCACCGGTTCACCGGCGTGGTGGTCGGTGACGCGGAGAAGGTCGGGCGGCGGCTGCAGGCCATCGGCGGGGTCACGATCGGAGACGCATGACCCAGCCGTTCCAGCTCGACCGGTTGCCGACGCTCTCGCGGTCCACTGTGGACCGCCAGGAGAACCTGCGCGGCGACCCGGACCGGTTGCACGCGCGCTGGTCCAGCGCCCGGGTGGTGCTGCTGGACGCCAAGTCCGGCCGCACCCCCGTACCGCGCGACGGCGACGCCCTGGCCACCCGCAAGGCGCTGGCCTTCGGCGACGAGCCGCCGGAGGACGCGGCGTTCCTCGGTGAGTGGGAGGGCGTGGACTACTGGACCCTGCCCGGCGCGCCGCCGGAGAACGGCGAGTGGGTGACGCTGACCGGGAGCTGGGGCCTGCGTGACCGGGCACCGCTGGCCGACGGTGAGGTCTGGGTCGACCTGCGGGGCCACGGCGACCTGCTGGACGACACCTCCGCCGGGCTGTTCACCACCGCGATGGCGTTGCGGAACTGGCACCACCGCGCGGGTTTCTGCGCGCGGTGCGGGAGTCCGGTGGAGCGGGTGCAGTTCGGCTGGGCGACCAGGTGCACGCGGTGCGGGCACGAGGAGTACCCGCGCACCGACCCGGCGGTGATCTGCCTGGTGCACGACGATGTCGGCGTCAACGGTGAACGGGTGCTGCTGGCGCGGCAGCCGATCTGGCCGAAGGGCCGGTACTCGATCCTGGCGGGTTTCGTCGAGGCCGGGGAGTCGCTGGAAGGCTGCGTGGAACGGGAAATCCGCGAGGAGGTCGGCGCCGAGGTCTCGGCGATCCGGTACCTCGGGAGCCAGCCGTGGCCGTTCCCGCGGTCGATCATGCTGGGCTTCACCGCACGTGCGGACGCCTCGAAACCCCTGGTCCCCCAGGACGGCGAAATCGAGTCGGCGCGGTGGGTGACGCGGGCGGAGGTGCTGGAGGCTTTCGAGTTGGGCCGGGGCGGCCGCCCCGATCCGGAGGACCCGGAGTTCGATCCGGACCGCCTGGTCATGCCGGGCAATTCCTCCATCGCCCGGGTGATGCTGGAGGCATGGGCGGCTGCTCCGGCCGGTTGAGCCGGGCAACTTCATCGCCCGGCTCGTGCTCGAGCCTGGGCAAGTCGCCCCCGTTCACCTGAGTGGCTGGGAGCCTAGGCAGCGGTTCAGATCACCTGAGTTGCTGGGGAGCCCGGGCGGCGATTCCACCCTTCGACCGCGAGGTCGCTCAAAAGCGACCTCGCCGTCGCGCCGGAGGCGCGACCAAATCACAAGTGCGAGATGTCGTTGACCAGGCGGACCGAGGCGTTGCCGTCCGGGTAGAACTCGACGATGGACAGCGAAGCCAGGTCCAGGTGCAACCGGAACAGCAGTGAAGGCCCCGCGTCCAGCCCCAGCCGCAGCAGGGACTTGATCGGGGTGACGTGGCTGACCACCACCAGGGTGCGTCCGGCGAAGCGCTCGACCAGGTCGTCCCGCACCGCACGCACGCGGCGGTGCACCGCGTCGAAGCTTTCCCCGCCGGGTGCCTTCACCGACGAATCGCTGATCCAGCCCGAGTGCAGCTCCGGGTCCCGTTCGGCGGCTTCGGTGAAGGTGAGCCCTTCCCAGCTGCCGAAGTCCGTCTCGATCAGGCCCTGGTGCGTTTCCACCCGCCCGCCGAGCGCATCGGCCACGGACTGCGCGGTTTGCTGCGTGCGCAGCAGCGGCGACGAGATGACCGGCGCGGGCTCCCCGTCGACGACCAGGCCCTCCATCGCCGCGAGCCGCTTCGCGGCGGCGTCGGCCTGGCGGCGGCCGTGGTCGGTGAGCGGCACGTCGCCGCGCCCGGAGTACCGCCGCTCCACCGACATCCCGGTCTGGCCGTGCCGCAGCAGCAGGAACTTCGTCGGCGTGCCCTGTGCCCCGCTCCACCTCGCCGGGGACACGCGGTCGGTGGGCTTCCCGGCCTGGGTGTCCATCGCCTCGTTGGCCAGGCGGTCGGCGTGCGAGTTGCTCGCCCGCGGGATCCACTCGTAGTGCACCCGGTCGAAGTCCGCCGCCAGCTCCCGCGCCCGCGCGGCCAGCGGCTGCAGGTCCGGGTGCTTGATCTTCCAGCGGCCGGACATCTGCTCGACCACCAGCTTCGAGTCCATCCGGACATCCACTTCGGACGCCCCGAGTTCGGCGGCCGCGGCCAGTCCGGCGAGCAGGCCGGAGTACTCGGCGAAGTTGTTGGTCGCCACCCCGAGCCCGGACCGGCGTTCGGCCAGCACCTCCCCGGTCCCGGCGTCCTTGACCACCGCGCCGTAGCCGGCGGGCCCCGGGTTGCCCCGCGATCCGCCGTCGGCCTCGACGACCACCTTCACAGGCCGGACTCCATGGTCCGCACCAGGATGGCGTTGCAGTTCTCGCACTGCACGACCTCGTCCTCGGCCGCCGACTTGATCTCCGAGACGGTGTTGCGGTCCAGCTCCAGCTGGCACGACCCGCAGCGGCGGGACCGCAGCAGCGCCGCGCCGATGCCGCGCTGCGCCCGCACCCGCTCGTAGAGCTTGAGCAGCGGTTCGGGGAACTTCGGCGCCAGTTCGGTGCGGTCCTGCTCGCGGCGCGCCTGGCTGGTGTCGATGTCGGCGAACGCCTCGTCGCGGCGGCGACCGGCCTGCTCCAGCTGCGCGTTGACCTTGTCCACCTCGGCGCCGGTGCGCTGGGCGTCCAGTTCGAGCGCCTCTCGGCGTTCCATCAGCTCCAGCAGGTCGTCCTCCAGCGCGGTCTGGCGGCGCTGGAGGCTGTCCAGTTCGTGCTGCAGTTCGGTGAGCTGCTTGGCGCCGACCGCGCCGGACGCCATCGCCTTGCGGTCCTTCTCGCTGCGGGTGCGCACGGAGTCGATCTCGCGCTCCTGCCTGGCCACCTCGCGGTCCAGGTCCGAGGCGTTGGTCTGCACGGAGACCAGTGCGTCCTTCTTCGCCCGCAGTTCCTGCTCCAGCTCGGCGATCTCGGCCAGCTCCGGCAGCGTGCGTCGCCGGTGGGCCAGCCGGGACAGCTCCGCGTCGACCTTGGCGAGTTCCAGCAGGCGGCGTTGCACGGCGGGTTCGGCCTTCACGGTGTCGTCACTCCCTCGGGGACTTCAAGCGCGGATCGTCCACGGGTCGGTGCACCGCGTGGAGACGTGAATGTCGACGGTACCGGCAAGCGCGTCCCGCACGACGGCCGAGGCTTGCCCGCACCACGGCCATTCGCTGGCCCAGTGCGTCACGCCGACCAGCGCGGGCACCGACGGCCCGCCTTCGAGGTGCTCACCCGCCCGGTGGTGACGCAGATCGGCGGTCACGTAGGCGTCCACCCCGGCGGCCGTGGCGGCGTCGAGATAGCTGTCCCCGGCGCCGCCGGACACCGCCACCGTGCGGATCTCGCGGTCCGGGTCGCCGGCACCGTAGCTGCCGGGCCGGGTCTCCGGCAGCGCGGCGGACACCCGTTCGACGAACCGCGCGAACGGCTCCGGCTCGGGCAGCTCGCCGATGCGGCCGATGCCGGTCCTGCCGTCCGGGTTCGGCGCCAGCGGCTTCAGCACCCGCAGCCCGATGGCCTCGGCGAGCGCGTCGGAGACCCCCGGGTCGGCGGCGTCGGCGTTCGTGTGCGCGCAGTACAACGCCACGCCCGCGCGGATCATCCGGTGCACCAGCCCGCCCTTGGGCCGGTCGGCAGGCACCCCGTGCACGCCCTTGAGCAGCAGCGGGTGGTGCGCCACGAGCAGCTGCGCACCCAGCTCCAGCGCCTCGTCGACGGTGGCTTCGACCGGGTCGACGCAGACCAGCACCCGCTCCACCGGTTCGGCGGGATCCCCGCAGACCAGGCCGACCGCGTCCCACGGTTCGGCCAGTTCCGGCGGGTAGGCGGCTTCCAGTGCGGCGATCACGTCGGCGAGTTGGACGGGCATGCCGGTGATCCTCGCATGTACCGTGACGGGTCATGCGCCGTCGGTTCACCACCGTCCTGCTCACCGTGGTCAGCGCTTGCCTGCTGCTCACGCCTGTCGCGACAGCGGTCACGCCTTCGCTGTACCCGCTGACCGAACTGGCCGGGCAGCGCGTGCAGCTCGCCAACAAGGTGGCCGCCGCCAAGTTCGGCACCACCCAGCCGATCGACGACCCGGTGCGCGAGCAGCAGATCCTCGACGGCGTGGCGGCCAAGGCCCCCGGCCTCGGCCTGGACCCGGCCGAGGCGGTCGAGTCCTTCCGCGACCAGATCGAGGCGAACAAGGTGGTCCAGCGCGGGCTGTACGCGTACTGGACGGCGAACCCGGAGGTGGCGCCGACCCACCGCCCCGATCTGGCCACCGAGGTCCGGCCGGTGATCGACCGGATCAACGCCGGGCTGCTGGACGAGCTGGCGGCCACTTCGGCGGTCCGCGCACGGCCGTCGTGCCACGGCAGGCTGGTGGTGGCGATCCTGGTGGTCGACCGCGAGCTGAACTTCTACGAGCTGCACGGACGTGCCCTCCGCCGATCACTGGACTCGGCCTGCGGGGCACACTGACCGGGTGAGTCTCCATGTGTCATTCGTCTGCTCGGGCAACATCTGCCGGTCGCCGATGGCGGCGCTGGTCTTCCGCGAGGAGCTGCGCCGGGCCGGGCTGGCCGACCGGGTGCGGGTGAGCAGCGCGGGCATCGGCCCGTGGCACGTCGGTGAGCCCGCCGACGGCCGGGCACGCGCGACGCTGACCGCCGCCGGTTACCCGGTCGACCACATCGCCGCGCAGGTCGACGCCGGCCACCTGGCCGCGGACCTGCTGCTGGCGGCCGACCAGAGCCACTTCGCCGAGCTGCGGCGCAAGGTCGACGACCCGGAACGGGTGCGGCTGCTGCGTGACTTCGACCCGTCCGCCGGGGCGGACGCCGAGGTGCCGGACCCGTACTACGGCGGCGGCGACGGCTTCACCGAGGTGCTGGCGATGATCGAACGGTCCATGCCCGGCCTGCTCGACTGGGTGCGCGAGCGGCTGTGAAGGCGGTCGAGCGGCTGCTCGGGGTGCCGGTCTCGCGGTCGGCGCCGCTCGGAGGTGCCGCCCACCGGATCGAGGCCGGGTCACGGGTGGTCGTGGCCAAGCGGGGTCCGGTGCGGGCCGAGGCCGCCGGGTTGGCGTGGCTCGCCGAACACGGTGACGTCCCGGTGCCCGCCGTTCTCGCCTCGGACGACGAGTGGCTGGTCACGCCGTACATCGAGAGCGGCAGCCCTTCGGAGGCAGCGGCGGAGGAGTTCGGGCGGGGGCTCGCGGCGTTGCACGCCCGCGGGGCCGACGCGTTCGGTGCGCCGCCGCCGGGTGGTCCCGTCGACGCCTGGATGGGGCCGGAGCCGATGCGCAACGCCGCGCACGGCACGTGGGCGTCGTTCTACGCCGCCGAGCGCGTCGAGCCGTACGTGCGGCGGGCGGTGGACCGGGGGTTGTTCGGCTCCGCCGAGATCGCCGTCTTCGACCGGCTGTGCCGCCGGTTGCCGGAGCTGGGGGTGCCCGAGGAACCACCGGCCCGGCTGCACGGCGACGCGTGGAGCGGCAACGTGCTCTGGGGTGCCGACGGCCGGGTGTGGCTGATCGATCCGGCGGCGCACGGCGGTCACCGGGAGCAGGACCTCGCGATGCTGGCGTTGTTCGGCACACCGCTGCTGGAGCGGATCGTGGCCGCGTACGACGAGGCCGCGCCGCTGGCACCCGGTTGGCGCGAACGCACCGGGTTGCACCAGTTGTTCCCGCTGCTGGTGCACGCCGCGGCGTTCGGCGGCGGGTACGCCGGGCAGGCGCTGGCCGCCGCACGCGGGGTTGGGTGAACGCGACGCGGGCGACGGCTTACGGTTGAGGGGTGCGGTTCAAGTTCCTGCTCAGGCCGAGCTGGCTGGCGTTGACGCTGGTGGTGTTCGCGTTCGCGGCCACCTGCTACACGCTGCTGGCGCCCTGGCAGTTCAGCCGCGACAGCGAGCGCGCCACGCAGAACGCCGCGTTGCAGGCGTCGTTCACCGCGGAGCCGCGCCCGGTGGACGCCGTGCTGCCCGGCGGGGCCGCGCCCACCGAGGACACGCAGTGGGACCGGGTCACCTTCACCGGCACCTACCTGGCCGACGCCGAGGTGATCGCGCGGCTGCGGACCGTGCTGGGGGAGCCCGCGTTCGAGGTGCTCACGCCGCTGCGGACCACCGAAGGGCAGATCGTGCTGGTGGACCGCGGGGTGGTCCGGCCGGACGACCGCACCCGCGTGCCGTCGTACGCGGCGCCGCCTCCCGGGCCGGTGACGGTGGTGGCCCGGGTGCGGATCGACGAGACCGACCCGAAGGCCCGCGACGCCTTCGCCGACGACTCCACCGACGGCCGCCTGCACAGCTACACGGTCGATTCGCGGGTGGTCGCCCGTGCGACCGGCCTGCCGATCCGGCCGGGGTACTTCCAGCTGGACGTGGACCAGCCGGGCGGGCTGGAGCCGCTGCCGCTGCCGAAGCTGGAAGCGGGACCGTTCTTCTCGTACGCGCTGCAGTGGATCGCCTTCGGCACCATGGGGGTGCTGGGGTGGCTGTACTTCACCGTGCGGGAGCTCAAGCCGGGCGGGGTGCTGGCGGAGGACCGGCCGCGACCGGACCGGCGGAAGTCGGTCGCCCAGCTGCTCGCCGAAGACGAGGACGAGGACGAGGACGGCGAAACCTACGGAGGCGTTCCCGCCACCCCGAAGGCAACCCACCGGTAGTCCGCCGTCCGCCGCAACCGCGGCGCCGCCACCCGGCAGATCCGAAGTAACCGGAGTTCACCGTGCGGGTTCAGCGGGAACGCGTGCTCCGGCGCAGGCCGATCAGCAGCGCCAGCAGGGCCGAGCTGATGCCCGCCAGCCAGCCGACCACCCGCGACAGTTCGACGGCCCGGGTGACGTGGCCGGCGTCCGGGTTGCGGCCGTCACCGAGCACGGGCAGTTCCTCGACCCCGTGCGGGTAGACCGTCCGGCCGCCCAGCCGGATCTCCAGCGCACCGGCGAAGGCGGCTTCGACCCGGCCCGCGTTCGGGCTGGGGTGGGCCGAGGCGTCCCGCTGCCACGCCCGCCACGCGCCCGCGGCCGAACCCCCGACCACCGGCGCCCCGCCGACGGTCAGCGCCGCGGCCACCCGGGTCGGCAGCAGGTTGACCAGTTCGTCCAGCCGGACCACCACCCACCCGAACCGCCGGTGCCCCGGCGACGAGTTCAGCCGCCGCAGCACCTTCACCGCCCGCGCGCCGAGCAGGCCCGGTGCACCCGCGACCGCGCCCCAGAACAACGGCGACACCACGGCGTCCGAAGTGCTCTCCGCGACCGTCTCCACCGAAGCCCGCGACAGCGCGATGACGGACAGGCCGCCGGTGTCCCGGGGGTCCAGTTCGGACAGCGTGTCGCGCGCGGAGTCCAGCCTGCCGGTCTCCAGGTCACGGGCCAGTTCGGTGCCGTCGATGGCCAGCGCCGCCCCGCCGAGCACGGCCCAGGTGGTGATCGCCGTGCCGGTCGCCTCCAGCACCGGGCTGCGACGGCCCGCGCGCTCGGTCAGCACCCCGAGCACCACCGCGCCACCGGCGAGCAGGCCGGCGTGCACCGCGCCCGGTACCGGGTGGTCGGCGTAGACCTTCTTCTCCAGCGCCCGCGCCAAGCGGGCGAACCCGGCCACCGGACGGCCGTCTTTCGGGTGCCCGACGATGCCGTCGGCGGCCACCCCCAGCAACAGTCCGATCGCGCGACCCGCGCTCACCACTGGCTCCGTTCGCCTGGCCCCATGTCACCTGTCTGAACGCTCAGGTTACTGCGCGGGTCGACCGGCCCCGCGAGCCGCCTGTGGCAACATGCCCGGCATGACGGTCGTGGTCGTGATGGGTGTTTCCGGGTCGGGCAAAACCACCGTGGGCACCGCGCTGGCGGAGGCGCTCGGGGTGCCCTACGCCGAAGCGGATTCGTTCCACCCGAAGGCCAACATCGACAAGATGACCGCGGGCACCCCGCTCACCGACGAGGACCGGTGGCCGTGGCTGGAAGCCATCGCCGGCTGGATCCGCGAGCGCGGTGAAAGCGGAGGCGTGGTCACCTCGTCGGCGTTGAAGCGGCGGTACCGGGACGTGCTCCGCCGGGGTGGTGACGTCTGGTTCGCGCACCTCGACGGCCCGCGCGAGGTCATCGCGCAGCGGCTGGCCGGGCGGTCGGGGCACTTCATGCCGCCGTCGCTGCTGGACTCGCAGTTCGCCGACCTGGAACCGCTGGGCGCCGGCGAACGCGGCATCCGGCTGGACGTGACCGAACCGCCCGAACTGGTCGTCCGCAAGGCCATCGACAACCTCCCCGCCTAATCCGGGAAAACCGCCGAAAGATCGGCTCGCCCCGAGATGCCGAGCTTGCGGTAGGCGCCGGACAGGTGCAGCTCCACCGTTCGCCTGGTCAGGTGCAGGGCGTCGGCGATCTGCCGGTTCGTCAGCCCCTGCACCGCCATCGCGGCCACCCGGCTCTCCTGCCTGGTCAGCCCGTGCGTGCTGGTGCGCGTGTCGCGCACCGCCGATTCGCAGGCCCGCAGCTCCCGCCCGGCCAGCCTGGACAGCGGTTCCGCGGCGCACTGCGCGGTCAGCTCCACCGCCCGCCGCAACTGCGGCACCGCCTTCTCCGGGTGCCCGCGGCGGCGCAGCAGCGAACCCAGCTCGAACAGGGCCTCGGCCAGGCGCAGTTTCGCCGGGGACGCCGACAGCGACTCGATCGCCGACTGCAGGGCGTGCTCGGCGTCGTCGCCGTCCTCGCCCGCCACGCCCGCCGCCAGCAGAGCCGTGCCGATCAGGCGCGGGGTGCCCCACAGCTTCGACAGCCGCAGGTTCTCCGCGGCCAGTTCGGCTGCCTGCTCGCGCTCGCCCAGCAGCAGGTGCGCCCGCACGGCCAGCTCACGCCAGCCCAGCACGGCCGGGTTGCTCAGGCCGCGGTCGGCCAGCCGCCTGCCGCATTCGGTCAGCTCGTCCAGCGCGCCGCGGCCGTCACCCGCGGCCAGCCGCAGCTTGCCGCGCGCGAACAGCAGGTACACGTCGGCGTACAACTCGCCGACGGTGGTGTGCGACAGCATCGTGGTCGCCTCGTCGAGCCTGCCGAGGTCGATCAGGACCTCGGCGTACCAGGCGAGGCACAGCGTGGCCATCGGGCAGCCGTTCGCCGTGCCGGAGTCGAGGAACATCCGCACCGGCGACGCGAAGAACGTGCGGGCCTTCGGCAGGTCGCCCAGCAGGTGGATGGCCTTGCCGTGGGCCAGCGACGCGGCGATGCCCTTGCGCAGGTGGTAGTCGTGCGGCTCGCGCGTGCCCTCGACCAGCCCGCGGAACCGCTCGGCGTGCTCCGGTTCGTCCGCCAGCGCCGCGCTGAACAGGGCGAACACGTACGGCTGGCCGAACGCCGGTATCGGGTCGCCGTCGAGCGCTTCGGCCGCGTACCGGAGGAAGTCGGCGTGCGAACCGGCTTCCCTGGCGTGCGCGAGCGCGACCAGCAGCGCGTGGAGGCGCCGAAGCTGGTCGTTCTCCGGGATCTCCGCACGCAGGTCGTCGAACACCCGCTGCGCGCACGCCGACGGGTGCCGCGAGCCACCGGCGGCGGCGAGGTAGGTGGTGTAGCGCAGGCGCTGGGCGACTTCGCGCCGGCCGGAGCCGAGCCGGGCGAGGACCTCGGTGGCCACCGAGATGGCCAGCCGGTTCGCCGCGTCCCCGCAGGACCCGAGCACCATGGTTTCGGCGACCTCGGCGGCGGCGCCGGGGTCCTCGGCCATGGCCAGCGCGTCCCGCAGGCGCGCCCGCCCGGCCGAGCGGTCCAGGCCGAACTCGACGTGCCCGAGTTCCAGTTGCACGGCCAGCCGGCGATCCGGCGGCAGCCGCTCGTCCAGCGCCCGCCGCAGGCAGGCCCCGGCCAGGTCGGGGCGCTGCTGGTGCACCGCGCGCCGGGCGGCCCGGCGCAGCACCTCCACCCCCCACGGCAACCGGATCGGGCCCGCTTCCAGCAGGTGCGCGGCGACCCGCTCGTCCGGCACCCCGGCGTCGAACAGCAGGCGGGCGGCGGTGGCGTGGCTGGCGGCCTGCTCGGCGACGCACATGTCGTCGAGCACGCCGTTGCGCACGTAGGAGTAGGTGAACGCCGGGGGATAGCTGTCGGCCAGCACGTGCAGCCGGACCAGCGTGTCCACCGCACGCAGGGTGGCCCGCGGGGACAACCCGGCGAGCGCGCCGACGGCTTCGAGCGTGGCGTCCTCACCGAGCACGGCCACCGCCCGCGCCACGTCGGTGGTGCCGGGCAGCCCCCGCAGCCGCACGCGCAGGATCTCGCCGATCAGCGGCACGGACACCGCGCGCACCTGCTCGGCGGTCAGTTCGCCGACCTCGGCCGTGCGGTGCTGCAGGGTGCTGACCAGTGACCGCAGCAGGTACGGGTTGCCGCCGGTGACCTCCCGGCAGGCCGCGGCGAACCCGGCGTCCTGCCGCCCGGTCGCCGCGCGCACCAGTCCGGCCACCGCGGGCAGGTCGAGCCCGCCGAGGTCGATCACCTCGGGGGTGGTGCCGGTCAGCTCCGGCAGGGAGATCTCGCTGAGCGGGGCGAGGCCGCGGTTCGCGGTGGTCGCGATGACCACGCGGTGCCCGGTCAGGCGGGGGCGGGCGTAGGCGAGGCAGCGCATCGACCAGGCGTCGGCCAGGTGCACGTCGTCGACGGCGAGGAACAGCGGGCGGCGGGCGGCGGCGGTCCGGACGAGCAGCTGGAACGACTCCAGCGCGTCGAACTCGGAGTTGGTGCGGACCGGGGCGGGCAGCGCGTTGGTGCCGTCGCCGTCGATGACCTCCAGCAGCGCGTCGGAGAGCTGGTGCACGATGCCGCCGGCCAGGCGGACCTCCAGGCGGGCCCCGCGGGCGATCGCCACGGTGAAGCCCTGCGCCCGCGCGCGGCGGGCGGCGGCGTCGAGCAGCGCGGACTTCCCGCCGCCGAACTCACCGAAGACCATCACGTGCGAGTCGAGCCCGTCCCCGGCGCGCGAGAGCAGGCCGCCGATGGTCTCCAGCTCCGGCTCGCGGCCGAAGAACGGCCCGGCGCTCACCAACTCGGCTGGTCTTCGGGCAGGCGCCAGCGCGGAAGACGTGGTCACGTGCAGCTCTCCGATCCGCGGCACCCCGGCCGCTCTCGGTATCCCCTACGGCGTGAACGCGCGTGGGACCCGGAGGATGCACCATTCTCCGACGGGTTGTCCAGGGCACCGAGCGTGACCAGCGGAGGTACCGAAGGGCCAAACGCCCAACTCTCCGTGTTTTCTACGGTGCCTACCGTAGAGACCCGCGGGCCGTTCGGCGGCAGAATTGGGCCAACCTCAGTAGTGCCGGTCACCCAGGGTGCACCGGCCGGACTCGTCGGGACGGTGGGAACGCAGATGGCGCCAGGCAGCCTGGACGGTGCGGCGCGACGCGGTGCGGCCGCGTTCGCCCGCCCGGTCACCTTCCCACCAGCAGCAGCACCCGGCGCAGCCGCGACCGGCAGGACAGCAGCAGCCGCCGCCGGGGCCCGGTTTCCCCGGCTTCCGGCAGGTCCGTCGTCCGCTGCCGCGGGATGCTGTCCAGCAGCGGGTTGAGCATGCCGGTCTCCGCCGCGTCGCGGAGCAGGCCGACGATCCCCGCCCGGTCGTAGTCCGCCAGTTCGCCGCGGCAGCGGCGGCACCGCGACAAATGCCGTTCGAATTTCCTGGCTCCGCTCTCGTCCAACGCGTCCAGTGCGTAGGCCGCCAGCGCGGAATGCCGTGCACGCATCACATCACGCCTCCCTCACGTCCACTCCTGCAGCGCATTCCTGATCAGCCGCATGGACTTGTGCAGACGTGATTTAACGGTGCCTTCCGGCACCTGCAGGATTTTTGCCGCTTCCCGCACGGTGTGGCCTTTCACATACGTTTGATAAATGGCCGAACGCTGCTCTTCCGAGAGTCTGCTGATGACATCGACGATGACCATGACCGAAAGGGATTGATCGGTTTCGTCCGGGCAACCGGCCATTTCCGGGCGGAGCAGTTCCACCTCCTGCGGGCGGGCCTGCCGCGAGCGCCAGCCGTCGATCACGATGCGCCGCGCGACGGTCAGCAGCCAGCCCCGGAGCATGCCGGGTTCCCTGGTCAGGGTGGCCGAGTTCTGCCAGGCGCGGATCAAGGTCTCCTGGACCACGTCCTCCGTCCACTGCCGATCGTAATTGGTCAGCCTCAGCACGTGGCTGAATAGTCTCTCGCGGAACTGGTGGTACAGCATGGTCACCAGTTCCTCGTCCGGACCACTCCGGGTCACACCGGTGATTCCTGTGCTTTTCATAGAGCGACCTGCCTCCCTGAAGGCGAGGTGAAAGAGTTCGTTACCGCGGCGCGTCGAATGCGGAGTCGGGGGTATTCGGTCGCGCTCCGGCGGTGCGATCACAATACTGCATCAACCGGAAGTGAACCAGGTTCACGTCCGTATTCTCGACAGGAACGCAGCGTAACCAAGATGTGATCCAGATCACACCATTTTCTGAACTGTGGACCGAACCGGGTGCTGGCCACTGCCGTACCACTGGTGAATCCCCCGAAGAGCTCGAAAAACCTTTCCCCCGAAGGGGCATGCGATGGCCCACCCCGCGGTACCCCCCGGCCTGCGCCGGCTGCTGTCCCTGCTCGCCGCGAGCCTGACGCTCTGCCTGCTGTGCGGTGCCGCCCCGGCCGCCGCGCAGGCGGAACTGAGCCCGTCCGACGAAGAGATCCTGGTCAAGGTGCGGCTGGCCGGGCTGTGGGAGGGCCCGATCAGCCAGCTGATGTCGGAGCGCTCCACCAACACCAAGGTCAAGGACGTCGGCAAGCACCTGTCCGAGGAGCACGCGGTGCTCGACGGCGAGGTGCAGAAGACCGCCGCCGAAGTGGGCGTCAGCCTGCCCAGCCAGCCGACCGCGCAGCAGCGGGGCTGGATGGACGAGATCTCCGGCAAGGCCGGGGCCGACGCCGACCGCACCTACGTCAACCTCGCCCGCGCCGCGCACGGCACCGTCTTCCCGCTGGTGGCCACCGTGCGCGCGACCACCAAGAACGACGCGGTCCGCTCCTTCGCGCAGAAAGCGGTGAACGCGGTGATGCGCCACATGACCCTGCTCGAGAGCACCGGCCTGGCCCGCGCCGATTCGCTGACCACCGCGCCCGCCCGGTCCGCCACCCCCGCCGCCGCGCAGGGCCAGCCCGCCGGCGTGGCCGGGAGCAGCCGGTCGCTGGCCGGAACCGCCGCCGAAGGCGACGAGCTGGGCATCGGCAGCGTGCTGCTCGGGGTGCTGGCCGGACTGGCCGCCATCGCCGCCACGCTCGGCCTGGTGCGCTGGTTCGGCGCCTACCGCCGCGGCTCCCGCCACGCGACCGACTAGCGGGCTCCCCACCACTGATCCCGGAGGCACGAACTTCCATGCCCGACCCCCTGCTCCTGCAGGCCGTTTCCCCGCACGACGCCGGTGTCCGCGAGATGGCGGCCCTGTCCGCCAGGCTGTCCTACGTCACGATGTGCCTGACGCTGTGCTGGGGCGTGCTCACCGCCACCGGCTGGGTGCGCCGCCTCAGCGGCCACCACGCCCTGCGCGGCGGTCACCAGATGCTGGCCTCGTTCACCATCGCCACCGGGATCACGCACGCCGCCGCGTTCCCGTTCCTCGACGACATCGACTTCGGGCTGAGCAAGGTCCTCGTCCCGTTCGCCGATGGCGGCCTGGCGCGGCACGCGCTCGGCATCCTCGGCCTCGAGCTGATGGTCGCCATCGCGCTCACCGCCGGGCTGCACCGCACGGTGAAGTACCTGAACTGGCTGCGGTTCCACCAGCTGGCCTATCCGGCGGTGGCGATGACCGTGGTGCACGCGTGGTTCGGCGCCGCCGCCAACGGGCACCTCGGCCTGCTGTGGCTGGGCGGCATCACGCTGCTGGCCCCGGCGCTCACGCTCGGCGTGCTGCGGCTGATGCCCCCGAAGCACCTGGTGCGCATCGGCCTGCTCGACGCCCCGCCGGTCGGCCCGTCGAAACCGGGCAGGGCCGTGGTGATGCGGGTCAGCGTGGACAACCAGCGCTGCCGCCGCTACGGCATCTGCCAGCAGGAAGCCCCCGACGTCTTCCAGCTCCGCGAAGACGGGCGCCTGCGCTACACCCGCAATCCCGACAACGCGCAGAACGACCAGGCGCAGGCCGCCGCCCGGTCCTGCCCGATGCGCGCCATCCAGCTCCAGGGGGTCGATCAGTGATGAGAGCGAGACAGCCGGCCGAGCGCATCGTCGTCGTCGGCGCCGGCCTGGCCGGGCTGCGTGCCGCCGAACGCCTGCGTGAACTGGCCTTCGACGGGGAGATCGTGCTGATCGGCAGCGAGCCGCTGCGGCCCTACCACCGGCCCGCGTTGTCCAAGGGCTTCCTCAGCGGCGCGATGAGCGCGGCCGACCTGCGGTTGCAGCAGTACCAGGAACTCGGCGCGGTGTGGCGGCTCGACACCACCGCGCTGCACCTGCAACCGCGGCGCCGGGTGCTGCACCTGCCCGGCGGTGAGCAGATGACCTACGACGGCCTGATCATCGCCACCGGCGTGGAACCCAGGCGGGCGGCGAACACCCCGCACGGGCACCCCCGGGTGGTGGTGCTGCGCACGCTGTCCGACGCGCAGCGGCTGCAGCAGAACCTGGCGGGCACCCGCGGCCCGGTCGCGGTGATCGGCGGCGGGTTCACCGGCTGCGAGATCGCCTCCAGCCTGCGTGAGATGGACCGCGAGGTGACCCTGATCGGGCGGTCGAAGAACCTGATGGGCAACGTGCTCGGCGAGGACCTCGGCGAGCGGCTGACCCAGCTGCACCGCGACCACGGCGTCCGGCTGGCGCTGGGGGCCTCGATCCAGGACTGGCTGCCGGGGCGCACCGGCATGGGCATCCGGCTGTCCGACGGGCAGATGCTCGTGGCGTCCTGCGTGGTGGCCGCGGTCGGCACGGTGCCGGCGGTGTCGTGGTTGCGCGGTGCCGGGCTCCGGATCTCCGACGGCGTGGTCTGCGAGTCCACCTGCCACGTCATCGGCGCGGACGACGTGGTCGCCGCCGGGGACGTGGCGCAGTGGCCGAACCTGCGCTTCGACGCGGTGCCGCGGCGCGTGGAGCACTGGCTCAACGCCATCGAGATGGGCCGCGCCGCCGCGGAGAACCTGCTCGCCGGACCGGCCGCGGCCAAGCCGTTCACGCCGATGCCGCGGTTCTGGTCCGAACAGCACGGGGTCCGCATCCAGGCCGCCGGGGTGCCGAAGCTCGGCACCGACACGGTGGCGCTCAGTCCACCCGCCGGAGGCGGCCGGACCGTGACCGGGTACGTCCGGGACGGCCGCCTGCTCGGCGTGGTCGGCATGAACAGCCCGTCGGCCGTGCTGGCCTGGGCGGCCGACCTGGAACGGCAGTGCCCGGTGCCGGGTGAGCTGGAGGTGCCGGACCGGATCACCACCGGCGAGCTGAACCGGGCCAGGATCCTCGCCGGCCGGTAGGAGGGGGACGACGCAGTGGCGGCTCGACATGGCGCCGATCAGCGGCCACGGGGTGCCGGGTCCTGGCGGGCCGCCCGCCGGGGGGTCGGTGACCTGCGCCGCGCCACCGTGCTCTGGCTGCGCGACCTCGGTGAACTCGGCAGGCGGGCCGGGCTGGCCACCACCGCGGGCAAGGTCGCCACGGGCGCGGCCGGGGCGCTGCTGGTGGTCGGCCTGGTCAACTGGTGGGGCACCGACGGCGGCGCGGAGGTCGCGGCCCCGGCGGCCACCGTGTCCCCTTCGGAGACCTCGGCCGCGCTGGTGAAACCGCCGGTGCTGGCGTCGGACGATCCGAGCGCGGGCGACCTGGCCGAGCTGGACGAGGGTGTCCGCGCCCCGGAAACCGCGGCCGAGCCGACCATGCCGCTGCCGCCCGCCGGTTCGGGCAAGGCGGTGCAGCTGGTCGCGCGCGGCACGACGGTGACCGACGGGAACGGTTCGGTGCTCTACCGCTTCGAGAAGGACCGGACCGGGCCGTCGCGGTCGTCCTGCGACGACGGGTGCGCCAGGACCTGGCCGCCGGTGCTGACCGAGCGGCAGGCCACCGTCGAGGGCATCGCCCCCGAACTGGTGGGCACGGTGCGGCGGGCCGACGGCAGCTGGCAGGTCACCCTCGCCGGGCGGCCGCTCTACCGGTTCGCCGGCGACCGGCTGGCCGGTGACCGCAACGGGCACGGGCGCGAAGGCCAGTGGTTCGCCGTGCGCCCGGACGGGCAGCGCGCAGCGGCCGGCGGCGGTTGAGTACCCTGGTGCGCTGGACGAGCTGGCAGGGCGGTCGCGTGACCCGTTCCCCCGGGGGCGGGTTTCGAGGAAAGTCCGGACTCCGCAGGGCAGGGTGGTTGCTAACGGCAACCCGGGGTGACCCGCGGGACAGTGCCACAGAGAACAGACCGCCCAGTCGTTCGCGGCTGGGTAAGGGTGAAACGGTGGTGTAAGAGACCACCAGCGTCCCGGGTGACCGGGACGGCTCGGTAAACCCCACCCGGAGCAAGGCCAAGAGGGAGCGCGAGCGCTCCTGCGCAGGCGATCGAGGGCGGCCCGCCCGATGCCTGCGGGTAGGCCGCTGGAGCCTGCCGGCGACGGCAGGCCGAGATGGATGGCCGCCCACCGCGGTCCCGGTCCGCCGGGGTCGTGGGGACAGGATCCGGCTTACATGCCAGCTCGTCCTCTTTTCCGCGGGTCGGCGGTAGCCTCGCTCGCATGGAACTCGCCGAGGCCAAGGAAATCGCGTACCGCTGCCATCGCGTGCTCGAACCGCTCCACGCGATGATCTACTTCGCCCCCGAGGCGGAGGAACGCTTCACCGGGGTGGGGCTGCGGCCGGGCCGGATGGGGTACTTCGCCAGCCGGTCGGCGCCGATGGGCGCGGTCGGCCCGGGAACGGTGGCCGCCACCTTCTTCAACTTCAACCCGGAGCTGGTCGCGCGGTTCATCCCGCGGGCGTGGACGCTGGCCGAGCCGCACGCCGTGCTCGACGCCCGCTTCGCCGCCGCGGAGGCCGCGTTGAGCCGGTTGCTGGGGGACCTGGCGTCCTCGGAGGTGGTCCGCGAGGCCGCCGAACTGGCGCGGGAGGTCGCCGACGGGTGCCTGCCGGAAGGGCGCCCGCTGTACGCGGCGCACGCCGACCTGGAGTGGCCCAGCGAACCGCTGCTGGTGCTGTGGCACGCGGCTTCGCTGCTGCGCGAGTTCCGCGGTGACAACCACATCGCGGCGCTGGTGGGAGCCGGGATGAACGGGCTGACCGCGCTGGTCACGCACACCGCCACCGGCAAGGGCTTCGTGGAGCCGGCGGCGAAGAAGAGCCGGGGCTGGTCGGACGAGCAGTGGGAGGCCGCCGCCGACTACCTGCGCACCGAAGGCATCCTCGACACCGAGGGCGGCCTGACCGCACGGGGTCAGGAGGTGCGGGACGGCATCGAAGACACCACGAACTTCTCCTCGGCCGCGCCCTGGCTCCGCGCCGGCGGCGACAAGGCGGACCGGCTGCACGAGCTGGCGCGCCGGCTGAGCCGGGCGGCGGTGGCGAACGGCGCCTTCCCCGCCGAGATCTTCGGCACCGGCTCGGAAAAGGCTTCGTAGCCCCGGACGTGCGGGAAGGCCACCGCGGCCGAGTCGGGGGGACGCCGCGGTGGCCTTCACCGGTAACGGAGTGCTCGTGCGAAGTGGTTCCTGGCGGGTCCTCCCTCCTACTCGTTGCAGGTGCGGCCGGAGTTGATGCAGTCCACGACCCGGTTCATGATCGCGTTCGACATCACGTTGGCGAAGTCGTCGTGGTCGGAGCGGGGGTTGTGGTCCTCTTCCGGAAAAGCGTCCACTTTGTACTGTCCGGCGAGCTGGACCTCGCGCGGGATCTCGTAGGTCAGGCTGATCCGGAGCTGCGGCACGGCGGTGAAGCCGTCTGCGCACTGCCCGTTCTCGTCGGGGTAGACGATGTGGTCGCGGTGGTTCGCGCTGTCGGTGTGCTGCCCGTCCCAGCAACTCGGGAAGTCGTGCACGCGCACCACGTCGCTGCCCTCGGGGCAGATCGTGTACTCGCCGATGCGCACCCGGTCCTCGAAGCCGGTGCAGGTCCACGATTCGCGGGCGTTGGCGGGCCCGTTCGCCGACACCTTCGCGTCGCCGTAGAGCACCCGCAGGAACTTCGGCATCGCCTCGACCCCGGTCACCGGGCTGCCGCGGAAGGTGAGGTCGACGACCGCCGGACGCTGGATCTCACCCTCGTTCCCCGGCAGTTCCCCGTTTTCGTCCTGCGGGGGCAGGGGTTCGTCCTGCTGGCCACCTTCTTCGCCGCCCTGGTCCTGGCCGCCCCGCTGGCCCTCCTCTGCGTTGTCCTGCTGCTGCTCGGCTTCCCCGTCGCCTTCGGTGTCGATGCGGACGACCGGCCAGAAGTAGGCGGACTTGTCGCCGTTGGCGCAGGTGGTCCCGGCCGCCTGCAGGCTCTGGTCGTCCGAGTCGGCGTCGGTGGACAGGTTGCCGACGTAGTCGTGCAGGTGCTGGGCCCCGTTCCGGACGCCGGGCTGGGCGATGAAGTTGTCCGGGTTGAAGTGCCCGTTCTCGTTGCGGCCGCAGTCCACGGTGAAGGTGCCGGTGGACGCGTCGTCCTGCGCCTCGGGCTCGTTGACGTTCGGCTCGACGGTGGTGATGTCGACGAACTGGCTCAGGCCGGGGTTGTCGGCGCTGGCGGACGGGGGTGTGCCGGTCGTGGTGCCGACGACCAGAGCCCCGGCGGTGAGCACCGCGAGGCCGATGCCGCCGGTGGTCAGTTTCGCTTTCCGGGAGACGCGATGCCGTCCCGCGTGGCTGTCTCGGGCCATCGACTGTGTCACCTCTTGTTCGGCGTGGGGTGGTCCTGGGGGGCGCCGACCGGGGATACGGGCACTCCGCGCGCGGTGGACGAAAACGACGCCTGTTCGTTACTCTGCCGTTATAAACTCATCGTCGCTGATGAGCGGCCGGAGCAAGATCACCGAGAAGAGCAGTGGATGACCGAAAGTGAAGGGAAGTGGCGTAGAACAGTGGCGCCCCGCGCGTTCTCCCTGTTCGAACGGGTGAGCCCGCAAATGTGAAGTCCCGGTGAAGCGGGTTCACACGACGGAGGCCGCAGAGGGGACCGAACGGGGCATGCCACACTGTTCCCGGCGTGATCCATCACATAGCTCGGCCACTCGGAGTAGCCGAAAACCTCGCGTGTGAGTGAGTCGCTTCGCACACTAGGAAATCCGGGTGGACTGGGTTAATCCTGGACGCCCCGGCAACGATGATGGAGGGGATGGATATCGGTGAGAGTGGTCCACGCCCGCGTGGTGCGGAAGCGGGCTCGGCACGGGCTTTTGCGTGGAACGCCCTTTGACCCACCCCGTCTCGCGCCGCCATCATGTTCTGGCGCACAGTAGTAGGTTCGGCACGTTCGGCAATCGCAGCGGGCCGTCCCGCTGTACTCAGGAGTTAAGCGATGACCACCATGACCCTCGCGGCCCTGGCCCAGGATGGCGAACTGGGCACCAAGGGTGTGCGCGACTGGATGATCGACAACATCATCCCACTAGTCCTGCTGGCCGTCGCACTGCTGCTGCTCTGGCTGGGTGGTGGCAAGGGTGACAACGCCGGTGTGATGCGGCGCCTGGCCGGGGTGGTGATCGCGCTGGCGATCATCGGCCTCGCGGTCAGCGGCCTCGGCGTGGACGTCGGCGAATGGATCGCCGGCTTGTTCACGGGCTGAGGCACCCGTGCGCATCCGAACCGACGACGAGGTCTACCGCGTCGACGCCGTCTGGCTCGGCCCGCCGAAGGCGACTTTCCCCTGGCGGGCGCGTTACGTGGCCTGGGCGGTCGGTATTCCGGTGTTCCTCGTCGTGCTGACGATCGAACGCCAGATCGGCTTCGGCTTCGGCTTCTTCTCGACAGCGTGGGCGTTCGTCGCCACCATCGTGATCACCCGGCTGATCACGGCCAAGATCAGCCACGAGCGCCCCCTCAGCGCCGTTCTCACCATGTGGGTGCGGGAGCTGAACACCCCACGTGAGCGTTCCACCGGCACCGGTGGCGCGGTCAGCGCGAGCAAGGTCCGGGTGCGGACCGAACGACCCCGGCCCCGGGGTGCTCGCGGACGAGCCAGCAGCACCCGAGCGCGTCGCGGCGGCACCCACGCCGCGACGGGGAGGTAGTCGTTGTCCGGTCGCGGCGGTAGCCGAGGTAAGCGGGACCAGCGCCCCGTCCAGCCCAAACAGGGTGGTGGCGGCAGGCGGGGCCGCAGACTGCCCGGCGAGCAGGCGGTGCCTTCGTACACCCCGTCGATCGCCGCGCGCAGCATCGACGGGCACCTGCTGCGCACCGGGCACGAGGTCTACGCCTGGTACCGGCTGGCGCCGCAGCGCTGGTCGTTCCGCTCGGACTCGCAGCGCCGCGACCTGATCGCGGCCATCGCCGGGCAGTACGCCGAGCTGGCGGGCCGCTGGCTGCACCTGCGGGTGACCAACCGGCCGTACCCGATCCGGATGTGGGCCGAGGCGCACGTGCACAACGCGGTCGGGCGGCCGAAGGACGTGCCCGGCGCGCTCTCCTTCGACGACTACCTGATCGGCGAGCAGCAGCAGCTGATGGGCCGGTCGATGGCGGAGAAGGAGGTCTACCTCGGCGTCCAGGTGCAGACCCGCCGCGCGGTGGACCGGGCGGTGGAGCGGGCCGCGCCGCTGCTGCGCAAGATCCTGCCCGAGGCCGTGGACGCCGAGCTGATGGCGCTGGACTCCGAGGTCGAGCACCTCGACCAGGTGCTCGGCTCGGCCGGGCTGGAGGGCAGGCCGGCGCACGCCGACGAGATGTCGTGGCTGATGCACCGGTCGTGCTCGCTGGGCCTGCCCGCGCCGCGGAACATGCCCGCCGTGCCGGGGGCCGCCTGGGAGCCGGAGGATCTGGCCAGCTTCACCGACGCCGCCGACTTCCACGCCGACCCGTACGCCCCGACGGTCACCGTCCGCGGGCGCACCGGCTCGAACGCCGGGGTCACCCGGCACGTGGCGGTGCTGACCGTCGGGCAGATGCACGGCCTGCAGATCCCCGAGGTCGACGACCCGTGGGTGCAGCACGCCGACCGGCTGCCCGCGTCGGTGGAGTGGTCCGCGCGGATCTACGTCCGGCGCCCCGAAGAGGTCGCCGGTGAGCTCCAGCGCCAGATGAACAAGGTCCGCTCGCAGGTCAAGCACTACACCGACGAGCACGAGCTGGAGCCGCCGCAGTCGCTGGCGCGCCAGGCGTCGCGGGTGCTGGAGATCGACGACGAGATGACCTCGGGCTTCACCGCGCTGGCCACCCGCGTGCGGTCGTGGTGGCGCCTCGCGGTGTCCGGCCCGACCGAGCGCGACGCCCTGCGCCTGGCCCAGCAGCTGCTCGACCTGTACAAGCCGAAGATCGCCATCGAGCACCCCGAGGCCCAGTACGCGATGGCCAGGGAGTTCATCCCCGGCGAGCCGCTGGCCTCCGGTGCCTACACCCGGCGCGGTTCGGTGGTCTGGGCCGCCGCCGCGGTGCCGACCGCGACCGCCGAGGTGGGCGACCGCCGCGGCATCCTGCTCGGGGAGACCTGCACCGCGACCCGGCGCCCGGTGGCCTGGGACCCGTGGATGGCGCAGGAGATCCGCGACGGTTCCGGGCTGACCGCGATGGTGGCCGGCCTCGGTGGCGGCAAGTCCTTCCTCGGCGGCGGGATCGTCTACAAGACCCTGCGCGCCGGGGCGCACTGGACCATCCTCGACCCGTCCGGCCCGCTGTCGCGCCTGTGCGACCTGCCGGAGATCCGCCCGTACGCGCGGCCGATCAACCTGCTCAACGCCGAACCCGGCATCCTCAACCCGTACCGCGTGGTGGCCGAGCCGTTGCTCGAGCACTTCATGGACGAGGACGACCCCGAGCGCTCGTGGCGCCGGGAGAAGGCGCTGGCCGGGGCCACCCGGCGGCGGCTGGTGCTGGACGTGCTCACCGGGGTGCTGCCGTACGAGGTGTCCCGGATGCCGCAGAGCCGGATCGTGCTGCTGCGGGCGGTCCGCGCGGTCGGCGGCCGGTTCGACGCCGACCCCGGCCAGGTGATCGACGCGCTGCGCCGCGACTCCAGCGAGCACCACGAGCACGCCGTGGTGGTGGCCGACTTCCTCGACGAGATGCGTGAGCGCATGTCGCTGCTCATCCCGGAGGAGAACGCGGACCCGTACTCGGAGACCCGCGACGACCGGATGACCGTGCTCACCATGGCCGGGCTGACCCTGCCGAAGGACGGCGTCGGCCGCGAGCACTGGACCGACGCCGAGGCGCTCGGCGTGGAGATGCTGAACCTGGCCGCCTGGCTGACCCAGCGGTCGGTGTACGAGCGGCCGAAGGAGCAGCGCAAGGGCGTCTGGATCGACGAGGCGTTCTTCCTCTCCGAGGTGCCGACCGGGCGGGTGCTGATGAACCGCTTCGCCCGTGACTCGCGCAAGTGGAACGTCCGGGTGCTGCTGTCCTCGCAGATCCCGGCGGACTTCCTGCGCATCCAGGGCTTCGTGGCCCTGCTCGACTCCGTTTTCGTCGGACGGCTCGACGACGACGACGCCCAGGCGGACGCGCTGCGCCTGCTCAAGGTGCCGGTCGGCGTCGGCTACGAACAGGTGGTGGCCGCGCTCGGCCGCCGCCCCGGCGCCCACCGCGACACCGAACGCGACCGGGAGCCGCGGCAGTTCATCTTCGGCGACGGCGCCGGTGGCGTGGAGCGGATCCGGGTGGACTTCTCCGGGCCGCACCTGGAGCACCTGCGCAACGCGATGGACACCACGCCGGGTTCGAAGGAAGCCACCGGGCTGGTCCGGCCCGAACCCGCTCCGGAACCGGAGCCCCGCCACGTCCCGGTGCCCCCGGACGACGACGCCGCGACCTACGCGGAGTCGGACTTCGAACTCGCGGCGGAGCTGGAGGTCGGCTTGACCGAGGAGCAGGTGCTGTCCGAACCGGTGCCGGGTGGGCAGGCGCCCGGCGGTGACGGTGGCGGGAACGGCAACGGCCGGGGGCCGGACGGCGGTGGCGGTGTGCGGGCTTCGGCCGGCTCCCCGGGTGGACCGGGCCGGGACGCGGCATGAGCGGGGTCCGGGCAGCGGCGGTCACGGCCCGCCGCGGGCACAGGCCGGCGCCCGGCGGTGACCGGGCATGACCACCGTTCTGGTGCTCCTGGCCGCGGCGGGAGCTTGGCACTTCCTGCGCGGGCGCAGGCGGCGGGAACCGTCACCGGTGCGGCGCAAGCGGGCCGCCATGCTGATGGTGGTGGCCATCCTCGGCATCCAGGCCGTGGTCACCGCCCCGCAGGCGATGGCCGCCGAATGCGGGGCCGCCCCCAACCCGGAACGCCCCGGCTCCGGCATGGTCGGCGCGATCGACCCGCCGCGCCAGCACGGCCTGGACGGCAGCGCCTACCTCGACTACAGCTACGCCGGCATGGTCTGGCACGTCTTCGAGACCAACTGCGGCCCGATGTCCGGGCTGACCGACCCCAACTCCACGATCGACACCTGGGGCGGCAACCAGCTGTTCAACATCGCCAAGAACATCGTCGGCGCGACCAACTCGCTGCACTACACGGTGATGGAGGACGGGCTGCTCAGCCCGATCTACAACGCGGTGAAGTCCGGCGCGGAGAAGGTCTACAACAACATCTACGCGCAGTTGTTCGGTCTCGCCGCGCTGGTGCTGGCGATCATGATGTTCCGCAACATCTGGCGCGGCGACCTGTCCACGGTGAGCAAACGCGCGTTGTTCGCACTGGGTGGCGTGTGGCTGGCGGCTTCTTCGCTGGCGCTGCTGCGCTACCTGGACCCGATCGACGACGCGATCGTCAAGACCACGAGCAGCATCCAGGCCGGGTTCGTCGACGCCAACGACGCGGACACCATCGCGCACGAGGTGCTGCCCACCAACCTGCACAACCGCGTCATCTACGACAACTGGCTGCGTGGCGAGTTCGGCGCGCCGGACGCCGAGCAGGCCGAGCAGTTCGGCAGGCCGCTGCTGGACGCGCAGGCGTTCACCTGGACGCAGATGAACAACGACCAGGACGCCGACCAGGCCGTGGTCGACGCCAAGAAGGGCGAGTTCAAGAACATCTCCACCCAGCTCGGCCCGGCGACCGGGTACTTCACCGGTGAGGACGGCAGCCGGACCGGGGCCGGGTTCCTGGCGTTCCTGCAGAGCCTGGTGTATTCGCTGTTCCAGCTCTTCGCGAAGGCGGCGGTGCTGCTGGCGCAGGTGATCCTGCGGTTGTTCACGCTGACCGCGCCGCTGATCGGGCTGGTGGCGATCCTGCACCACGACATCCTCCGCCGCGTGGCGCGGGTGCTCGGGGCGGTGGCGTTCAACCTGATCGTGCTCTCGGTGCTGGCCGGCGTGCACGCGCTGCTGCTGCAGGCGATCTTCGACGCGGGCAACTCGCTGTCGATGCTGGTGCAGATGGCGATGGCCGGGCTGGTCACCATCCTGCTGTTCCTGGTCGGCCGCCCGGCGCGGCGGTTGTGGCAGATGGTGGAGATGTCGGTGAGCATGGTCGGCTCGGCCGTGCCCTCCCCGCGTGGCGGGCTGTTCTCCCGCTTCCGCAAGAACAACGGCGAACCCAGTCCGCAGGACGAGTTCTGGCAGAACGTCCGCGACACCGACGAGACCACCGGCACCGACGCACGCGGCCCGATCGGCGCGACGGCCGGTGGCGGCCGGTTCCGCCCGGAGGCGACCGTGTTCGCCACCGCCCAGCGGCTGGACAACGCGAACCTGGCCACCCGCCCCGCGGCGGCGTGGTCCGGGGCCATCCCCGGTGCGCTGCCGGGCGGCGGCCACGCCGAACTGCCCGCCGGAGCCGGTGGCACGCCGGTGTTCGGCGGGTTCGTGCCCGGCGGGAACCTGCCGGGCAACCAGCTGCCGCAACCGGCCAGCCGCCGGGTGGACACCTCGCCGGTGTTCGACCGCGGCTGGGACCGCGGTGACGACCCGGAACCGGTGGTGATCCCGTCGCGGATGACCCCGGGTGCCGGGCCGCAGCCGGAAGCCGCCTACGCACCACCGGTTTCCACGCCGGCCGTGCCCGCACCCCGCCCGGCGCCCCGCCGGGTCGACGCGGAAGTGGTGGGTGGCAGGCCGGTGCACGTGATCTACCGCCCCTCGCGCGGGCTCGAGGTGCGAGAGGACCTCCGTGACACCGATCGTGCCGTGAGGGGTTGACGCGATGCCGATCCGAACGAACCGCGGCCGCGCCGCGGTGTACCGCAGGCTGTGGGGCTGGCCGCTGCGGTCGACCACCCACCTGACCATCACCCTGGTGGTGCTCGCCGTGCTGCTGGTCGCGGCGGGCATCCTGGTGCCGAAGCTGGCCGGTGGCGGGAACGAACGCACCGGGCGGGCCGGGCAGATCTCGGTGAACCCGGACGACGGCAAGGCCGCGCCCGCGTCCCAGCGGTCGACCGGCCCGCTGCCGACGCGGTTGTCCCAGCCGCGCGAGTCGCCGACCTCGGCCGCCCCCAACGGCGACGCCATGCGCGTGGCCGAGCAGTTCGCCGCGGCCTGGGTCAACCACCCGCAGGGCATCACGAATGAGCAGTGGCTGGCCGGGCTCAAGCCCTACAGCACCGACGAGTTCCTGCCCACAATGTCCACAGTGGACCCGGCGAACATCCCGGCCACCCGGGTCACCGGCACCCCGGTGCCGATCAATTCGCTGACCAGCTCACTGGAGGCCGAAGTGCCGACCGACGGGCCGAAACTGTCCATCACCGTGGTCAGCACGAACGTCGGCTGGCGGGTATCGGCGCTCGACCAGGCGGGCTGAGCCGTGAAGATCGGCGTGCTGGCCGGGGTGCTGGTGACGGTGCTGTTCGCCGCGGTGGTGACCACCGGCACGGTCGCGGTGGTGGTGGAGAACCAGCAGGAGCAGGCGCTCGGTGGCGTGGTCAACCTCAGCTGCGACGCGGCGGTCGGCCCGACGCAGCCGGGGCAGCAGGGCAAGGGCGCCACGGACGCGGCGAACCTCAAGGACGAGCAGCTGCAGATCGTCACGCTGATCATCACCATCGGCAAGCAGCGGCAGCTTTCGCCGCGGGCGTGGCAGATCGCGATCCAGGCGGGCATGACCGAATCGGGGCTGCGCAACCTGAACTACGGCGACCGGGACTCGCTGGGCATCTTCCAGATGCGGCCGTCGATGGGCTGGGGCACGGTCGCGCAGGTGACCGATCCGCCGTACCAGGTCAACAAGTTCTACGACGTGCTGCTCGGGGTGAAGGGCTGGGAGACCATGCGGCCCGGCGACGCCGCGCAGGCGGTGGAGCGCTCCGGTTTCCCGGACCGGTACCACAAGTGGGAACCGATGGCCGTGCACCTGGTGGAGAACGTCGGCGAAGTGGTCGACGCCGCGGGCTGCGGCGAGGGCACCGGCGCGGTGCTGCCGCCCAGCCAGACCGCCGCCAAGGCGATCGAATTCGCCTTGGGAGAGCAGGGAAAGCCGTACGTCTGGGGCGCCACCGGCCCGAACTCGTACGACTGCTCCGGCTTGATGCTGCGGGCGTACGAGGCGGCGGGCGTCACCCTGCCGAGGGTTTCGCGGGACCAGTACAAGGCGGGTGCGATGTTGCCGGTGGAGCAGGCGCAGCCCGGTGACCTGCTGTTCTGGGCCTACGACCCGTCGAACCCGAAGACCATTCACCACGTGGCGATGTACCTGGGGGATGGGAAGATGGTGGAGGCGCAGCAGAGCGGCGTGCCGGTGCACACCAGGAAGGTCTCCTGGGACGAGGGCGAACTGGTCGCGCAGGCGGTCCGGCCGGGAGTTTGAGGAGTCAGTTGGTGGCGAAGAAGTTCGGCAAGCGCGGCAAGAAGAAGGACGCCCCGGAGGACCCGAGGAACATGTTCGGGCCGCCGATGCCGCGCCGCGGTGGCCCGCCCGCCTCGAGCACGCCGCTGGCGGACTTCCTGGACCGCGGCTGGCCCGGGGTCGACGAGGGTTACGTGGTGCTGCCGCGGTCGCTGGCCGAAGGCATGTCGTTGCCGTGGCAGCAGCAACTGGCCGAGCTGCTCTCGCAGTTCCACGGCGCGCACCGGGGGCTGTCGTGGCCGATCTACCGGGTGACGCCGTCGCGGTACGAGCGCCTGGTCGACCTGGACGAGGAGCAACTCGCCGAAGCGGGCTACCTGGTCGAAATCGACTACGACGGGGAGATGGTCTACCGGGAGCGCAGCGGCAGGCGGGTGGAGAACCCGGAGAACACCACCGTGCTGGTCGCCACCCTGGACCCGATCGTGCGGCAGCGCCCGCCGGCCCCGCCGCGCCAGGAGGCCCCGGCGGAAAAGCGCACCCCGGTGCCGATGAACCTGCCGCCCGCGCCGGTGTGGCGGACCGTGCCGACGTCTTCGGAGGCACCGGCGGCTCCGCCGTTGCCGGTACCCGAACCGCCGAGGAACGTGGCCGCCCCTCCACCGGCTGCGGCGGATTCCCCACTGGCCGCGGCGATCGGGACGCCTGTTGCCGGTTCGCCGGCTTCGGTGGCGGGTGCGCCGGCTCCTTCGACTCCCGAGCCGCTCGTGCCGGCCGCGCAGGTTCCGGTTGCTGCTCCGCCGGTGCCGAGCGCACCCGAGACCCCAGCACCTGCCGCCGCCGGGGCCTCGGCGCCGGTGGCCGAACCACCTGCCGCTCAGTCGCCTGTGGCCACCAGCCCGGGGGTGCCGGTCGCTGAGCCGCCCGCTGCCGGTTCGGGGGTGCCGGTGGCCGAATCACCCGCTGCCGGTTCGGCGGTGCCGGTCGCCGAGCCGCCCCCTGCCGGTTCGGCGGTGCCGGTGGCCGAGCCATCCGCTGCCGGTTCGGCGGTGCCGGTGGCCGAGCCGCCCGCTGCCGGTTCGGCGGTGCCGGTGGCCGAACCGCCCGCTCGTGTTCCGAGCGTTGCCGATTCGCCGCTCACCGCCGCCATCGGCGCCGAGCCGCAGGCACCAGCTGCCCAGTCGCAGGCGCCAGCCGCCGAGGCGCCGGTGCGGCCTGCTGCCGAGCACCCGGCCCAGCCCGCACACGTCAGCCCGCCACCGGCAGCGCCCACGGCCCCGGAGCAGCCCACTGGTGTGGCTCAGCAGCAGCCGCCCACCGGCGCCGGACCAGCGCAGCAGCCGGTCCAGCAGCCGTCCGTCAACACGACGCAACCGGCACCCCAGCGAATCGTGAATCCGCCGTTGGCACCCGGCGAGAACGCCCTGTCGACCTCAGGTCAGCTGCCCGTGGTGCCACCGGCGACGGCGAGGCCGGTTTCCGAACTCGACGAGCCGTTCGCCGTGCCGTCGGCCCAGGCCGATCCCGACGACACCGACACCCCGCCCCGCGGCCTGCCGCTCGGCGATCGCGGCTGGTTCGACGAGCTGCCCGACTCGGCATCGGCGGCTTCTTCGTCGGAGCCGCCGCAGGAGACCGGGTTCGGCCCCAGCGGCGACCCCACCGAAATCCCCTACCGCTACCGGAAGTAGCTCATCGCGGCAGCTTCGCCCGGTGCGCCTTCGAGAACTCCTGGCCGGTGAACTTGTCCCAGTTGATCGACCAGGACATCAGCCCGCGCAGGTTCGGGTAGACCCCGCGCGGCTTGTACGCGCCGCAGTTCTGCGCCTTCATCAGGCAGTCCAGCGACTTGTGCACCTCGGCCACCGGGGTGAACCCGTTGCCGGCGTAGCTGTTCGCCGGCAACCCGAAGGCGACCTGGTCCTGCCGCAGCGGCGGGAACGGGTTCTTCGGGTCGCCTTCGATCGGGAAACCGGCCAGCACCATGTCGGTCATCGCGGTGTGGAAGTCGGCGACGCCCATCGTGTGGTACTGGTTGTCCAGCCCCATGATCGGCCCGGAGTTGTAGTCCTGGACGTGCAGCAGCGTCAGGCTGTCCCGCATCGCGTGGATCACCGGCAGGTACGCCGCCGCCCGCGGGTCGGCGCCGCCCCACTTGCCGCTGCCGTAGAACTGGTAGCCCAGCTGCACGAAGAACGTCTCCGGCGCCATCGTCAGCACGAAGGCGGCTCCGTAACGCGCTTTCAGCGTCTTCAACGCCGAGATCAGGTTGACGATCACCGGGGTGGTCGGGTTCGCCAGTGTCCGGTCACCGGTGTTGAGCGAGAGCGAATGGCCTTCGAAGTCGATGTCCAGCCCGTCGAGGCCGTACTTGTCGATGATCGCCGAGACCGAGCTGACGAACCGGTCGCGCGCGGCCGTGGTGCTCAGCTGCACCTGGCCGTTCTGGCCGCCGATGGAGATCAGCACCTTCTTGCCCTGCGCCTGCTTGGCCCTGATCGCCTGGGTGAACTCGGCTTCGCTCTCCACGTTGGGGCACTCCGCCGCCGGGCACAGGGAGAACCGCAGGTCACCAGAGGTGACCGAGGTCGGCTCGGCGAAGGCGAGGTTGATGATGTCCCATTCGTCCGGCACGTCCTGCATCCGGACGTAGCCGGAGCCGTTGGCGAAGCTGGCGTGGAGGTAACCGACCAGCACGTGCTTGGGGAGCGCGGCCGCCGCCGTGCCCGGGGTGACCAGGAGCAGTGCGAGCATCGGCAGCAGGGCGGTGAACAGTCGTCTCATCCGGAGCCTCCCGAAGGCTGGTGACGCAGGTCACTCCGAATTGGACTAGACCAATGGAACACTTGTCAAGTGGTCTAGACCAGCGCACGGGTCGCGCGAGCGCCGCCGAGGTGCCAGGCTCGAACCCATGGCGAAGGATCCGAACCCAGACCCCGGCTGGTACTACAACACCCGGACCAACGAGGTGGAGCACCTCGAGCGCGCCCGTTCGGTGGACCTGCTCGGCCCCTATCCGGACGAGGCGACCGCCCGGCGCGCGCTGGAGATCGCCCGCGAACGCACCAGGGCCGCGGACGCCGCGGACCGGGCATGGGACGAGGACTAGCACCCGCTCGACCCCCCGGAACAGGCACGATTCGGGTTAGGGTCGTCTGGTGGCCCCCGCAGTGATCCGCCCGCACCCGGCCGATGGTGACTTCGGCCGGTTGCGCACCGAGTTCGCGCTGCCCGACGGCTTCGGCGCCGACGTGCTCGCCGAGGCCGAGGCCGCGGTGATGGACCCGCTGCCGCAGGACGGCGACCGCGAGGACGCCACCGGGTTGCCGCTGGTCACCATCGATCCGCCCGGCGCGAAGGACCTCGACCAGGCGTTGCTGGTGGAACGCCGGGCCGGGGGCTTCCGCGTGCACTACGCGATCGCCGATCTGGCCGCCTTCGTCGCGCCCGGCGGCCCGATCGACCGGGAGGCGCGGCGCCGCGGTCAGACGCTCTACCTGCCCGACGGCAACGTGCCGCTGCACCCGCCGGTGCTCTCCGAGGGGGCCGCGAGCCTGCTACCAGGGGAAACCCGGCGCGCCGTGCTCTGGACCATCGACACCGACGCCGACGGTGACCCCCGGTCGGTGCACGTCCGACGCGCGCTGGTCCGGTCCACCGAGCAGTTCGACTACGAGACCGTGCAGGCCGCCGCCGACACCGGCCGCGTGCACCCGTCCATCGCCGCCCTGCCCGAACTGGGGCGCCTGCGCCGCGAGCTGGCCGTGCACCGCGGCGCGCTGGAGCTGCAACTGCCCGAGCAGGAGATCAACGCCGACGAGAACGGGAACTGGCGGCTGATGCGCCGTCCCCGCACCGACGTCGACGCCTGGAACGCGGAGATCTCCCTGCTCACCGGCATGAGCGCGGCCAAGATCATGCTCGACGCCGGCACCGGTGTGCTGCGGACGCTGCCCGAGGCCGAGCCGGACGCGGTCGACTGGCTGCGCCGCTCGGCCCGTGCGCTGGGCATCGACTGGCCCGCCGAGGCCGGGGTCGCCGAACTGCTGTCCGCACTGGACCCCGGGCAGCCGGAATCGCTGGCGCTCTACGCCGACGCCACCCGCCTGCTGCGCGGCGCCGGGTACACCGCCTTCGACGGCGGTGCGCCCGACGGCCTCACCCACGCCGGCATCGGCGGCCCGTACGCGCACGTCACCGCGCCGATCCGGCGCCTGGTCGACCGGTTCGCCACCGAGGTCTGCCTGGCGGTGACCGCGGACCGGCCGGTGCCGGAGTGGGTGCGGGCGGCGCTGGACCGGCTGCCCGAGCTGATGAGCGCGTCGGACACGCTGGCGGCCAAGGTCGAACGCGCCTGCGTGGACCAGGTCGAGGCGTGGATCCTGGCCGACCGCATCGGCGAGACCTTCGGCGCGGTGGTGCTGCGGGCCGAGGAGGCGCGGGCGGAGGTGCTGCTGGAGGACCCGCCGGTGCTCGCCAAGTGCACCGGCGAGGGGTTCACCGACGGCGCGCGGGTGACCATCCGGCTGACCGCGGTGGACGTGGACAAGCGCAAGGTGAGCTTCGAACGGGGTTGAGCGCATGCGGATGACCGACGACCTCGGCGAGGACGTGCCGCTGACCGGCGCGCCGGACCGGATCGTGTCGATGGTGCCGTCGCTGACCGAGGCGGTCGCGGTGAGCGCGCCGGGCAGGCTGGTCGGTGTCACCGACTACTGCACGCACCCGCCGGAGCTGGACCTGCCGCGCATCGGCGGTTCGAAGTACCCGGCGGTGGACCGGATCCTCGACCTGCGCCCGGACCTGGTGCTGGCGAACGCCGAGGAGAGCCGTCCCGACGACGTGGAACGCCTGCGTGCCAACGGCGTTCCGGTGTGGGTGATGGCCGCGGCGGCGACCGTGCCCGCCGCGCTGGGGTCCCTGCGCCGCCTGCTCACGCAGGGGCTCGAACTCGACCAGCCGGACTGGCTGGTGCAGGCCGAAGACCTGTGGCGGGAGACGCCGCCGGTGCGGGCGACGGCGATCGTGCCGGTCTGGCGCAAGCCGTGGGTGGTGCTCGGCCGGGACACCTTCGGCGGTGACGTGCTGCGCCGCCTCGGCGTCGGCCTGGCTCACGCGGACCACGAGGACCGCTACCCGCGCCCGGAGCTGGACGAGTTGCGCGCGCAGTTCGAGCGCGGGGCGGCGGACCTGCTGGTGCTACCGGACGAGCCGTACCCGTTCACCGACGAGGACGGGCCGGAGGCGTTCCCCGGAGTGCCCTACGTGCTGGTCTCCGGGCGGTTCCTGACCTGGTACGGCCCGTCGCTCGTGGAGGCGCACGCCGCTACAGCGGCAGCCCTGTCAGCACGGTTACCCGCTCTTCGGTGAGGTCGAGCATCGCCGCGGCCGGGCCCTCGCGCCCGACGCCGGAGTCCTTCACCCCGCCGTAGGGCATCTGGTCGGCGCGGAAGCTCGGCACGTCACCGATCACCACACCGCCGACGTCGAGCCGGGCCGCGGCCTCGAAGGCGGTGGGCAGGTCGCGGGTGAACACCCCGGTCTGCAACCCGAACCGCGATTCGTTGACCCGGTCGAACGCCTCGGCCACCGAGCCGACGCGGTTCAGCGTGACCACCGGGCCGAACACCTCGTCCGCGAGCACCTTGGCGTCTTCGGCCACGCCGGTCAGCACGACCGGGGTCAGCGTCGCCCCGTCGCGGGTCACCTCGCCGCCGGCTTCGCGGACCCACGATTCGACCCGTTCGGCGGCGGCGGTGTTGATCAGCGGGCCGACGTCGGTGCTCTCGTCGTTCGGGTCACCGACCCCGAGCGCGGCCACCGCCGCGGTGACCTTCTCCACCAGTGCGTCGAAGACGTCGGCGTGCGCGTAGACGCGCTGCACCGAGATGCACGACTGCCCGGCCTGGTACATCGCGAAGGTGGCGATGCGCTGCGCGGCGAACTCCAGGTCCGTCCAATCCGGACAGACGATGGCCGCCGCGTTGCCCCCCAGTTCCAGCGCGACGTGCTTGCGCGGTACGCGGTCCCGGATGCCCCAGCCGACCGGCACCGATCCGGTGAACGAGACCACCGGCAGCCGCGGATCGCTGACCAGCCGGGCCGCCACGTCGTTGCCGGTGGGCAGGATCGACCAGCTGCCGGCGGGCAACGCGGTCTCCGCGAGCAGTTCACCGAGCAGCAAGGCGGTCAGCGGGGTGGCGGGGGCGGGCTTGAGCACGATCGGCGCGCCGACCGCGATCGCCGGGGCCACCTTGTGCGCCACCAGGTTCAGCGGGAAGTTGAACGGGGTGATGCCGAGCACGGGACCCTTCGGCACCCGCCGCACCAGCGCCATCCGGCCGGTGCCACCGGCGTCGGTGTCCAGTCGCTGCAGCTCGCCGGAGAACCGGCGGGCCTCTTCGGCGGCCCAGCGGAACGTCGACGCGGCACGGGCGACCTCCCCGCGTGACCACTTGACCGGCTTGCCCGATTCGGCGGTGATCAGCCGGGCGAACTCCTCGGCGCGTTCGGTGATGCGGCGGGAAACGTGGTCGAGCGCCGTCGCGCGCACGTGGGCGGGCGTGCGCGCGGCTTCGGCTCGGACCTCGTGCGCGGCCCGCACGGCGGCTTCGACTTCGGCGTCACCGGGGACGGCGTGCGTGCCGGCTGGTGCGTTGTCGTAGGGGCTGCGGATCGTGGTGGTTTCGCCGTTGGTGTGGGGCTTTCCGGCGATCCAGAACGGGAAGGTGGTCATTTCGCGGCCTCCGCGAGGATTGCCTGCTCCAGGACGGAGATGCCCTCGTCGAGCAGTTCGGGGGACAGGGACAGCGGCGGCAGCAGGCGCACGACGTTGCCGTAGGTGCCGCAGGTCAGCACCACCACGCCCGCCGCGTGGCACGCCTTGGCGACGCGACCGGTCAGCGCCGCGTCCGGCTCGCCGTCCCGGACGAACTCGGCGGCGAGCATGGCGCCCCGGCCGCGGACGTCGCCGATCACGCCGGTGCGTTCCACCAACGCGGTCAACCGCGGCAGCACGGCGTCGGCGATGCCGCGGGCAGCCAGGTCCAGCCGCTCGGTGCGCATGGTTTCGATGGACCCGAGTGCGGCGGCGCAGGCGATCGGGTTGCCGCCGTAGGTGCCGCCGAGGCCGCCGGACGGCACGGCGTCCATCAGCTCGGCGCGGCCGGTGACCGCGGCCAGCGGCAGGCCGCCGGCGATGCCCTTCGCGGTGGCGATGAGGTCCGGCACCACGTTCTCGTGGTTCGAGGCGAACCAGTCGCCGGTGCGGCAGAAGCCGGTCTGCACCTCGTCGGCGACGAAGACCGCGCCGTGGCGCGCGCACCACTCGGCCAGCGCGGGCAGGAAGCCGGGGGCGGGCTCGATGAAGCCGCCTTCGCCCTGGATCGGCTCGATCACCACGGCGGCGACCTGGTCCCCGCCGATCTGCTTCTCGATCCGGTCGAGCGCGGCGGCCGCGGCCTCGGGACCGGTCAGGCCGTCGCGGTGGGGGTAGGAGCCGGGCACCCGGTAGACCTCGGGCGCGAACGGGCCGAAGCCGTGCTTGTACGGGACGGACTTCGCGGTCAGCGCCATGGTCAGGTTGGTGCGGCCGTGGTAGGCGTGGTCGAACACCACGACGGCCTGGCGGCCGGTGGCCACGCGGGCGATCTTCACCGCGTTCTCCACGGCTTCGGCGCCGGAGTTGAACAGCACCGAGCGCTTGGCGTGGTCGCCGGGGGTCAGGTCCGCGAGCTCCTCGCAGACCCGCACGTAACCCTCGTAGGGCGTGACCATGAAGCAGGTGTGGGTGAAGTTCCCGGCTTGCGCCCGGACGCGGTCGACCACGGCCGGGGCGTTGTGGCCGACGTTGGTCACCGCGATGCCGGAACCCAGGTCGATCAGCTGGTTGCCGTCGGCGTCGGTGAGCAGGCCGCCGTCGGCCGAGGTGATGTAGACGGGCAGCACCGAGCCGACGCCCGCGGCGACCGCGCTGCCGCGGCGGTCCTGCAGGGCACGGGAGGCCGGGCCGGGGATTTCGGTCCGCAGCCTGCGCTGCGTGAGCTGGGCGGTCATGGGTTCAGGATGCGTCCGGCGGGTCCGGCCGTCAGGTGCCGGTTTGTACAACCTGGCCGGTAGGATTCGCCAGCGTGGCACTTACCCTGCGGCAACTGGCGACGGCGGAGGGGTTGCCGGTGCTGGCCGGTTCGGCGGGCCTGGACCGGACGATCGGCTGGGTGCACCCGACCGAGCTGCTCGATCCGACGGCGTTCCTCGACGGCGGGGAGCTGCTGCTGACCACCGGGCTGGCGCTGGGCGGTGCCTACGGGGCCTATGTGGACCGGCTGGTGGCGGCGGGGGTGGCCGGGATCGGCTTCGGCAGCGGGCTGAGCCACCCCCGGGTGCCGTCGGGACTGGTCTCGGCGGCTGAGGCCGCGGGGTTGCCCTTGCTGGAGGTGCCGCACGAGACGCCGTTCATCGCGATCACCAAGGCGGTGTCCGCGGCGGTGGCCGCTGACGAGTACGCGACCGTGGTGCGGACCGGGCGGGGGCAGCAGGAGCTGACCCGCGCGGCGGTCGGCCGGGGCGGTCCGGGGGCGGTGGTGCGGCGGCTGGCCAGGCTGGTGGATGGCTGGGTGCTGCTGCTGGACTCGGGGGCGGTGGTGGAGGCCGTTCCGGCTTCGGCGCGGTCTTGGGCTGGTGAACTGCGGGTTTCGGAGCTGCGGGGGACGCGGGGTGCGCGGGTCTCGTCGGGGGACGAGGTGGTGTTGCACTCGCTGGATTCGCGAACGGTGCTCGCGGTGGGGCGGGCGGCGGCGTTGGATTCCGCTGAGCAGTTCATCGTGAACACGGCGGCTTCGCTGCTCTCGCTGGCGTTGCAGCGGAATCGGGAGCAGAGCGGGGTTCTGTCGCGGTTGTCCGCGGGGTTGCTGGAGCTGTTGCTGTCCGATGTGGACTTGGCGGTGCCGGCGATCCGGGGGTGGTGGCCTTCGCTGCCTGCGCCGCCTTGGCGGGTTGTGGTCGTGGTGGGGGCCGCGGCTGGGCGGCGGGCTTTTGCGGATGCCTCGGGGGATTCCTTCTGCGTTGCCCGGGATTCGGATGTGGTGGTGATCGCTGCCTCACCGGCGGATCTGGAGCCGGTGGTGCGGCGCCTCGGCCTGCACGCCGGAATCTCCGCGGCGACCGACCCCACGACTGCCGTCCGCCAGGCCGAACAGGCCGCTCTCGCTGCCCGGGGCCAGGGGGTGCCCTGGCTGGACTTCACCGAGTACGCGGGCACCGGCCTGCTATCACTGCTCCCAGAAGAGAGCACTGCTCTCTTCGCAGACGCTCTGCTCTCGCCTTTGAGCACCGATCTCATCGAGGCTTTGCGCTGCTGGCTGGAAGAACACGGCCACTACGACGCCGCCGCCACCCGCCTGGGCATCCACCGGCACACCCTGCGCAACCGCCTGCGAAAAGTGGAATCCCTGATCGGCCGGGACCTGGCCTCCCCCGGCACTCGCGCCGAACTGTGGATCGCCCTCTTGTTCAACAATCCCCCAGGCGGATAACCCCCAGGTCGCCCGGGTTGCTGGTTCGCAGTTCCCGCTCCAGGGGCGCCATGTCCGCCGACGATGCCGTGGCCACAGCATGGCCACTCCTTCACCGCGGCAACCTTGAGGATTGTTCAACAAGCCTCAAGGTCAATAGTCAGCGAAACCGATCGGTGGCCGCTCGCAACGCGGCCAGCACACCCGGATCGTTGACCGCGTGGCCCGCCGTGTTGAGCAGGTTCAGCTCCGAGCCCGGCCAAGCCTGGTGCAGTTCCCAGGCGGTGATCGGCGGGCAGACCGCGTCGTATCGGCCCTGGACCAGCACGCCCGGAATGCCGGTCAGCTTCGCGGCGTCACGGATCAGTTGGCCTTCGTCGAGCCAGGCGCCGTGGGTGAAGTAGTGCAGCGCGATGCGAGCGAACGAAAGCGCGAAATCCGGCCGGCTGTAGCTCTGCAGGTAGCTCGGCTGCGGAATGAGCGAAACGATCGCGCCTTCCCAGGCGCTCCAGGCGATCGCCGCGGCTTCGCGCACGCCGCGCTCCGGGTGGTAGGCGAGGCGCCGGTAGGCGGCCATCGGGTCGTCGCGCTCGCGTTCGGGGATGGGGGCGAGGTAGTCGCCCCAGGCGTCGGGGTGGAGCCGGGAGGCGCCGTCGCGGTAGATCCAGTCGAGTTCGCTTTGCCGGGCGGTGAAGATCCCGCGCAACACGATCTCGCTGACGCGCCCCGGATGCGTTTCCGCGTAGGCGAGCGCGAGCGTCGCGCCCCACGACCCGCCGAACACCTGCCAGCGATCGATGCCGAGGTGCGCCCGCAGCCGTTCGAGGTCGGCGACCAGGTGCCAGGTCGTGTTCGCCGACAGGTCGACCTCGGGGTCGGTGATGCTCGGCGTGCTGCGCCCGGACCCACGCTGGTCGAACTGCACGATGAGGTACGCCGACGGGTCGAAGTGCCTGCGGGACAACGGAGTCAGCCCGCTGCCCGGCCCGCCGTGCAACACCACGACCGGCTTGCCGTCCGGATTGCCGGAAGTCTCCCAGTGCACGAGGTGCCCGTCGCCGACGTCGAGCAGTCCGCTCCGGAACGGCTCGATCGCCGGGTACAGCTCATCCATGCGCACCACTGTGCCTCATCCGCAGGGAAGGGTGGGGGCTCGCTCCCGCCGCCAGACTGAACGAGCCCCCAGTCGATGGGGGTTCAGCGAACAGGCGCGGCGCGCGATACGCGCATCGTCTCCTCCTCTTCGAGGACCCGTGGCGGCGGTGCTCAAACGCTAAGCCACTGACTGAATACAGTCAAGTACATGACCTTTGTTCACAACCTTGAACAAGGCTCAACCATTGCCTCCCCCGTCATGGCCAGCCCGCGCTTCGCGGCTGAGCTTGAGCCTGCGCCGGGGCCAAGTGAACAACGGGCCGAGAGAGCGGGCGAACGAACCACCGCGGACGGAGCCGGCACGCGGGCAGGCAGAGGTAGTGCGACGGCGGGCCGTGGCAGAGCGGTACCCGCCGATCCGGAACGCCCGACTCAGTGGAACGAGTGCTCAGCCCCCGGGAACTCGCCTCGGCGGACGTCGGCGGCGAAGTTGCCAGCGGCTTCCGACAGGACACCGGCCAGATCCGCGTACCGCTTGACGAAGCGCGGGGCCTTCCCCCGTCGCAGGCCGGCCATGTCCTGCCACACCAGCACCTGCGCATCGCAGTCCGGGCCCGCGCCGATGCCGACGGTCGGGATGGACAGGGTGTGCGTGACCTGCTTGGCCACCTCGGCGGGCACCATCTCCATCACCACCGCGAACGCACCGGCCTCCTGCAGCGCCAGTGCGTCGGCGACCAGCTCCTCCCCGGCCGCACCCCGGCCCTGCACCCGGTAACCGCCCAGGTTGTGCTCGCTCTGCGGGGTGAACCCGATGTGCCCCATCACCGGCACCCCGGCCGACGTCAGCGCCGCCACCGAAGGCGCGAACTTCCGCCCGCCCTCCAGCTTCACCGCGTGCGCCCGCCCCTCCTTCATGAACCGCACCGCCGTCGCCAGCGCCTGCTCCGGGGACAGCTGGTACGAACCGAACGGCAGGTCGGCCACCACCAGCGCGTACTTCACCGCCCTGGTCACGCCGCGCACCAGCGGCAGCAGTTCGTCGACGGTCACCGGGAGCGAGGTGTCGTAGCCGAACACGTTGTTCGCCGCCGAATCGCCGACCAGCAGCACCGGGATCCCGGCTTCGTCGAACAACTCCGCGGTGTACATGTCGTAGGCGGTGAGCATCGGCCACGCCTCCCCGCGCTCCTTCAGCTCACGCAGGTGGTGCACCCGGACCTTCCGGCGGGGTGCGGGAGCGGCGGCCGAGGGACCGGAGCCGTACGGTGCGGCCAGTTCGCCGCCATCAGTGCCGGGGGCAGACATCGTCGTCGACCGTCCCTTCGCTCGTTGACCACATCGACCGGGCCAGCGTGACACGCGGGCGGGCGGCCCCGAACCGCCTGCGACCAGCTTCACACCGGTACCGTCGCGGGTCCCCCGAACGAACGAAGGATCGCCAGACTCGCGACCGATGTCGGATGAGGCGTGCCGCGGGTTGAGTAGGAGTTCCGGATGCCGGTCAAAGGGAACCCGATCTTGCGCACCCCACCCGTACCCCGCTGGAAGGCGAGGACCGCCGGGCTCATCGCCACCGTGGTGCAGCTCGGCGCCTTCTCCTCGCTGCTGTTCCTGCTGCTCGGCGACCACGGTCGCTGGCTGCGCCACGTGCTCGCCGGGGTGTTCTGGCTGCTCAGCATTCCGGCCGACGCCAACCTGGTGATCGCGCTGGTGCTGGTGGTGCTCGGCGCCGCGCTGCGGCGGCGCAAGCGGGCCGCGCTGTACGCGCTGGTGCTGTTCCAGGTCGCCGGGCTGGTCATCCTGCTCGCCGGGCAGGCCCTGCTGCTGTGGGCCCCGGACCTGGTCGACCTGCGGCCGGACGAATACGCCCACCTCCCGGAGATCGTCGTCGCGATCGGCGGGCTGCAGCTGGTTTCGGCCGCGTTCACCGTGTTGCTGCTCGCGCTCCGCCCGGCGTTCCCGGCCCGGCTGGCGCCGGGTGCCTTCCGCCACGGGCTGCTGGTGCTCTTCGCCGGCATGGCCACGGTGACCGTCGGCGGCTGGATCCTCGCCGAGGTCTTCCCCGGCACGCTGGCGAGCAGCTGGGAGCGGTTCGCCTGGGCGGCGAACCACTCCACCGGCGAGCTGCTCCGGCTGGGCCGGTTCGGCGTCGGGCACGGCCCCGACTGGCTGGACGTGCTGCTCGACCTCGGTGGCACGTTCGCCACGGTGGCCGCGTTGTTCGTCTTCTTCCGCGGGGTGCGCACCCGGCACCTGCGCACCGACGACGAAGAACTGCGGTTGCGGGAACTGCTCGCCGAACACGGCGAACCGGATTCGCTCGGCTACTTCGCCACGCGCCGGGACAAGAGCGTGGTGTTCGCGCCGTCCGGCCGGGCCGCGGTCACCTACCGGGTGCTCGGCGGCGCCAGCATCGCCAGCGCCGATCCGGTCGGCGACCCCGAGGCGTGGCCGGCGGCGGTGCGGGAGTGGCTGGCCGAAGCCCGGCGCTACGGCTGGGTCCCCGGCGTGCTCGGCGCGAGCCGCCGGGGTGCCGAAACCTACACCGCGGCCGGGCTGAAAGCACTGGAAATCGGCGACGAAGCCATTCTCGACGTCCGCGAATTCAGCCTCAGCGGACCCGACCGCCGCACGGTGCGCCAGGCGGTGAGCCGGATCGAACGCGCCGGTTTCTCCAGCCGCGTCCGCCGCCATTCCGAAATATCACCGGTGGAAATGGCGGCGCTGCTGAAAAAGGCACAGCAATGGCGTGGCGGCGAAAGCGAACGCGGGTTCTCCATGGCGCTGGGACGGCTCGGCGACCCGTCCGACGGCCGGTGCGTGATGGTCGAGGCGTTCGACGCCGGCGGCGAGCTCCGCGGCCTGCTTTCCTTCGTGCCGTGGGGACGCCGCGGCCTCTCGCTCGACCTGATGCGCCGCGACCGCGACGCCGGCAACGGCCTCAACGAATTCCTGCTGACCGAACTGGTCGCCGCCTGCTCCCGCCTGGGTGCGCAACGGATTTCGCTCAACTTCGCGATGTTCCGCGCGGTGTTCGCCGGTGGCGAGCGCATCGGCGCCGGGCCGGTGCTGCGGGCCTGGCGCGCGGTGCTCAGCGTGTTCTCCCGCTTCTTCCAGCTCGAGTCGCTGTACCGCGCGAACGCCAAGTACGGGCCCGAATGGGAGCCGCGCTTCCTCTGCTACGCCTCGGCCAGGCGGCTGCCGAAGGTCGGCCTGGTCGCCGGTGCGCTGGAAGGCTTCGTGCCGAGCCTCGGCGCCCACCGCGCGCTGCGCCTGGAATCGGTCTCCGACGACTTCGTCGACCGGGTGCGGCGGATCGAGGAACGCACCGCGGTGGCGGTCAAACCGGTGCGCCGCCCGGAGCAGGTGCGCGTGCGCATCGCCAAGCTCGATCGCCTGCGGGCGGCGGGCATGGACCCCTACCCGGTCGGTTTCGACCGCGACTGCGTGCTGGGTGACATCGTGGAGAACCACCGCGGCCTGCCACCCGATCAGCACACCGGCGAGCGCGTGCGCGTGGCCGGCCGGGTGGTCGCCCTGCGCAACCTCGGCGGCCTCTGCTTCGCGCGCCTCAAGGACTTCAGCGGGGAACTCCAGCTGATGCTCGCCGCGGACGTGCTGCCGCTGGACGACTGGCGGTCCGGGGTGGACCTCGGTGACCACGTCGGCGTGACCGGCGAGGTGGTCACCTCCCGCCGCGGCGAGCTGTCCGTGCTGGTTTCGTCGTGGACGGTCACCGCCAAGTGCCTGCACCCGCTGCCCGACCGCCGCAAGGGGCTGTCCGATCCGGAGACCAGGGTGCGCCGCCGGTACCTCGACCTGGCGGTCAACCCGGAGTCCGCGGCGATGCTGCGCCTGCGCGGCACGGTGGTGCGGGCCCTGCGCGACCGCCTGCACCAGCGCGACTTCCTCGAGGTCGAGACGCCGATGCTGCAGACCGTGCACGGCGGTGCCAACGCCCGTCCGTTCGTCACCCACATCAACGCCTACGACATGCGGATGTACCTGCGGATCGCGCCGGAGCTCTACCTCAAGCGGCTGTGCGTGGCCGGGGTGGAGCGGGTGTTCGAGCTGAACCGCAACTTCCGCAACGAAGGCGTGGACGCCACGCACAACCCCGAGTTCACCATGCTCGAGGCGTACCAGGCGTACGCCGACTACGGCACCATGCGGCGGCTGATGCGGGAACTGGTCCAGTGCGCCGCCGAAGCCGCGTACGGCAGCCAGGTGGTGCGGCGCCCCGGCGGCGAGGTCGACATCTCGGGCGACTGGCCGGTGGTCACCGTGCACGACGCGGTGTCCGAAGCGCTGGGGGAGCGGGTCGACGCGGGCACCACGGCCACCGAACTGCGCCGCCACTGCCGCCGGGCCGGGGTGCCGCTCGACGGCGCCGACGAGCTGGGGGCGGGCGACCTGCTGCTCAAGGCACACGAGCACCTGGTCGAACCGCACACGCTCAGCCCGGTCTTCTACACCGACTACCCGGCCGAGGTCTCCCCGCTGACCCGGCGCCACCGCACCGACCCGCGGCTCGCCGAGCGCTGGGACCTGATCGCCTTCGGCGCCGAGGTCGGCACCGCCTACAGCGAGCTGACCGATCCGCTCGAGCAGCGCCGCCGGCTGGAGGCCCAGTCGCTGCGGGCGGCCAGCGGTGACATCGAGGCGATGGAGCTGGACGAGGACTTCCTGCTCGCGCTGGAACACGGGATGCCGCCGACCGGTGGCCTCGGCCTCGGCGTCGACCGGCTGCTGATGCTGCTCACCGGTGCGTCGATCCGGCAGACGGTGGTCTTCCCGTTCGTCAGGGCGAGGGGCTGAACCGGTTCCCGGTGATCGCCGTGTCACCCTTTGGCGCGTGGAGGGACTGCGGCTGGTGCGCCTGGTGGCGGTGGGACTGCTCGCGCTCGCCGTGGCCGCCTACTCGGCTTGGGTGTGGGAACTCGTCGTGCCGACCGGGTTGTCCGTGCTGCGCTCGCCGGTGGACGAGGCGAGCGCGCTGGACCGGCCGCACGGGGCGCTCTTCCGCGGTGCGGAGCTGATCGCCGGGGTCGCCTTCGTGGTGGCGGTGCCGCCGCTGAACCGGCTCGCGCCGACCCACTGGGTGTCCCGGCTGTCCGTGGTCTCGGTCGGGGTCTTCGGTGTGCTGCTGATCGCGCACGCCCTGCTGCCGCTGGACTGCGCGAGTTCGGTGGACGCGCTGTGCCGGGGCACGTCGCCGCGGCACCGGGCGCACGTGGTGCTCACCGAGGTGCTGACCGCGGTCTACCTGGTCGGCGCGGGCAGCCTGGTGCGCTGGTGGCCGCCGCGCTGGCGGGCGGTGGCCGCGGTGGTCTTCGTCCTGGTCGCGGCCAGCGAACTGGGGGTGCACCTGGTCGAACCGCTGGCCGGGCTGGCGACCAGGGTGCAGGCCACCGCGATGGCCGTGCTGCTGGTGTTCGGCGCGGCGTACCTCGGTCGTGTCGAACGACCCGGGCAGGTGGCATGATTCAGCCGCCGGAACACACCTGGGGGTGCTGAAGTGGCTGAAGTGGATCCGAACGCCGGTCCGGTGGCCGACGAACGGGAGGGCTTGCTCGCCTTCCTGGCCCAGCAGCGCCGCGTGCTGCGGGCCGCCGCGCACGGGCTCACCGACGAGGAGGCGCGCCGCGCGCCCAGCCGCAGCGCGCTGAGCGTCGGCGGGCTGGTCAAGCACGTGGCGGTGACCGAGCGCAGCTGGCTCGACCTGCTGGAGACCGGCGCCCAGCCGGAGATGGAGCCGGAGGACTACGCGGACGGGTTCACCCTGCGCGAGGACGAGACGCTGGCCGGGGTGCTGGAGCTCTACGCCGAGGTGGCGCGGCGCACCGAGCGGGTGGTCCTGGCGATCGGCGACCTGAACCACCCGGTCCCGGTGCCGAAGAACGTGCCCTGGTACCCCGACCACCTCGAAGCCTGGTCGGTGCGGTGGGTGCTGCTGCACCTGATCGAGGAGAGCGCGCGCCACGCCGGGCACGCCGACCTCGTGCGCGAGCACCTCGACGGCGCCACCGCGATGCCGCTGCTGGCCGCCGCCGAGAACTGGCCGGCGTCGCCGTGGCTGCGGCCGTGGACGCGGGCGTGAGCGAAGCCACAGTCGGCCGGGCAGCCGCGGTGACCGGTGGAATGCGGCGCTGACCAGCCGACGGCCGAGGTGGATCCGCCCGGGTCAGCCCGGGTGCGGCGGCGCGGTGCCGTGATCTTGCCAGCCGGTGCGCGGCCCCGAAGCGGGCGCGGGCTACGATCCCCGTAGCCACTCGGCCGTGGCCTGTCCGCGGCCGGGACCACCACAAGAGCAGTGCAGGAGGCAGGAGTGACGGCCGTAGCCCCCAAGCCGATCGCCACGCGCCCGTACCCGGCGCGCGAGTCGGTGAAGGGTTCGTACCTGCTGCGGTTGTTCCGCACGACGGACCACAAGCAAATCGGCATCATGTACCTGGTCACCTCGTTCGCCTTCTTCATGGTCGGCGGCGCGATGGCGATGCTGATCCGGAGCGAGCTGGCCCGGCCGGGGCAGCAGTTCCTCTCCCAGGAGCAGTACAACCAGCTGTTCACCATGCACGGCACGGTGATGCTGCTGCTCTACGCGACGCCGATCCTCTTCGGCTTCGCGAACTTCATCCTGCCGCTGCAGATCGGCTCGCCCGACGTGGCGTTCCCGCGGCTGAACGCGTTCTCCTACTGGCTGTACCTGTTCGGCGGGCTGATCGTGATGTCCGGGTTCCTCACCCCGGGTGGCGCCGCCGACTTCGGCTGGTTCGCCTACACCCCGCTCTCGGACGCCATCCACTCGCCCGGTGTCGGCGCCGACCTGTGGATCTCCGGTCTGGTGGTGTCCGGTCTCGGCACCATCCTCGGTGCGGTCAACATGATCACCACGGTGGTCTGCCTGCGGGCGCCGGGCATGACCATGTACCGGATGCCGATCTTCACCTGGAACATCCTGGTCACCAGCCTGCTGATCCTGCTGGCCTTCCCGATCCTGACCGCGGCGCTGATGGGCCTGCTGGCGGACCGGCACCTGGGTGCGCACGTGTTCGACCCGGCCAACGGCGGGGTGATCCTCTGGCAGCACCTGTTCTGGTTCTTCGGCCACCCCGAGGTCTACATCGTCGCGCTGCCGTTCTTCGGCATCGTCTCGGAGATCTTCCCGGTGTTCAGCCGCAAGCCGATCTTCGGTTACAAGGGCCTGGTCTGGGCGACGCTGGGCATCGCCGCGCTGTCCATCGCGGTGTGGGCGCACCACATGTACGCGACCGGTGCGGTGCTGCTGCCGTTCTTCTCCTTCATGACCTTCCTGATCGCGGTGCCGACCGGCGTCAAGTTCTTCAACTGGATCGGCACGATGTGGAAGGGGCAGCTGAGCTTCGAGACGCCGATGATCTTCAGCGTCGGCTTCATCGTCACCTTCCTCTTCGGCGGGCTGTCCGGCATCCTGCTGGCCGCCCCGGCGATCGACTTCCACGTCTCGGACAGCTACTTCGTGGTGGCGCACTTCCACTACGTGCTCTACGGCACGATCGTGTTCGCCACCTTCGCCGGCATCTACTTCTGGTTCCCGAAGATCACCGGCCGGATGCTCGACGAGCCGCTGGGCAAGCTGCACTTCTGGACCACGTTCATCGGCTTCCACGGCACCTTCCTGGTCCAGCACTGGCTGGGCAACGAGGGCATGCCGCGCCGGTACGCCGACTACCTGGTCAGCGACGGTTTCACCACGCTGAACACGATCTCCACCATCGGCGCCTACATCCTCGGCGCCTCGACGCTGCCGTTCCTGTGGAACGTGTTCAAGAGCTACCGGTACGGCGAGATCGTCACGGTGGACGACCCGTGGGGCTACGGCAACTCGCTGGAGTGGGCCACCTCGTGCCCGCCGCCGCGGCACAACTTCACCGAGCTGCCGCGCATCCGGTCGGAGCGCCCGGCGTTCGAGCTGCACTACCCGCACATGATCGAGCGGATCCACAAGGAAGGTGAGATCACCTTCACCGGCAAGCCGAAGCCGCACGGCGAGCCGAAGGCGCCGTCGCAGGTGCTCACCGAGGCCGCGATCCCGGGTAACCACACCAAGGACAACGCGGGCGAGCAGTGATCGAAGTCCCGAAGCGCGCATCCCGGATCCCCGGGGTGCGCGCTTCGTTTTCTGCGTGAGGGAAGGGCGACAGTGACGAAGACCCCGGTCCTGATCACCACCACCGGCCCCGACAAGCCGGGCGTCTCCTCGGTGTTGTTCGCCGCGCTCACCCGGCACGGCGTCGACCTGCTCGACGTCGAGCAGGTGGTGATCCGCGGGCAGCTGGTGCTCGGCGTGCTGGTGGGCGTCGACCGCGACCCCGAGGGCCTGCAGGAGTCGGTCGAGCAGGCCATGCACTCGGTGTCCATGCAGGTCGAGGTGAGCATCGGCGCGGCCATCGGCGAGGACCCGTTCGCACCGGCCCGCCAGGACTCCAGCCACGTGCTGGTGGTGCTCGGCCTGCCGTTCACCGCGCGGGCGTTCACCGAGGTGGCGCGGCGGCTGGCGGCGCTCAACGCGAACATCGACTCGATCCGCAGCATCGCCGACTACCCGGTGACCGGGCTCGAGGTGTACGTCTCGGTCGCCGACGACACCGAAGAGGCCGACGAGGCGCTGCGCACCGCGCTCGCGGACGTGGCCTCGCGCGGCGGGCTGGACGTGGCCGTCGAGCGGGCCGGGCTGACCCGGCGGGCCAAGCGGCTGATCGTGTTCGACGTGGATTCCACGCTCATCCAGGGCGAGGTGATCGAGATGCTCGGCGCGTTCGCCGGGGTGGAGCCGCAGGTCCGCGAGATCACCGAAGCCGCGATGCGTGGTGAGCTGAACTTCACCGAGTCGCTGGAACGGCGGGTGGCGCTGCTCGAAGGGCTGCCCGCGACGGTGCTCGACGACGTGGCGCGGTCGTTGCAGCTGACCCCGGGCGCGCGCACCACGGTCCGCACGCTCAAGCGGCTGGGGTACCGCTGCGGGGTGGTCTCCGGCGGGTTCAGCACGATCATCCAGAAGCTGGTCGACGACCTCGGCCTGGACTTCGCCGCGGCGAACGAGCTGGAGATCGTCGACGGCAAGCTGACCGGCAAGGTGATCGGCGAGGTGATCGACCGGCCGGGCAAGGCGGTGGCGCTGCGCCGGTTCGCCGCCGACTACGGCATCCCGCTGAGCCAGTGCGTGGCGGTCGGGGACGGGGCCAACGACATCGACATGCTCTCGGCGGCGGGCATGGGGGTGGCGTTCAACGCCAAGCCCGCCTTGCGCGAGGTGGCGGACACCGCGTTGTCGCACCCGTTCCTGGACGCGGTGCTGTTCATGCTGGGCATCACGCGGGCCGAGGTGGAAGCCGCCGACGCCGCCGACGGCCTGCAGCCGGACCGGCCGTGATCCTCGAACCGCTGGCGGCGCGGTACGCGTCGTGGCTGGGGCTGCCCGCCGAGGAGACCGCGCTGCCGGAGGCCGCCCCGGACCAGGTGCGGGCGATGCCGGTCATCCTGCGCATGGAGAAAGCGGAACCTCCGGAGCGCACACCCCTGTTGGAAGCCGCCGCCGCGGCGGCTTTGGCGGTGTGCTTGGACGAGCGCGCGAAGCCGGGCGGGGAGTGGCACGAACCGGTGCGGGACTGGGTGTCCGGGCACATCCGCAAGGTCGCCCGCCGTGCGCGGGGTGCGCACTGGCAGGCCGTGCAGGAGCTGCCGGGGGTGACCGTCGCGGTGGACGGGGCCGAGGCCCGCGCGTTGCTGCCGGGCCGGGTGGTCGACGCGCCGAAGGAGGTCTCGCGGTTGCAGATCTCCGGGAGCGAGTTGCCGCCGGACGAGCCGGGGCCCGCCCCGGACGGGCCCGTGCTGCTGCTCAACCCCGGCGTGGCGATGACCGTCGGCAAGGCGGCGGCGCAGGTCGGGCACGGCACCATGCTGCTGGCCTCGCTGCTCGACGAACGCCGGCTCGCCGCGTGGGGAGACCGTGGTTTCCGTTGTGCGGTACGGACTCCCTCGCGGGCGGAGTGGGCCGAGCTGCACCCCGGCGACGACCCGGGGCGGGCGTGGGCGGACCGCGCGGTGATCGCGGTGCGCGACGCCGGGTTCACCGAAGTGGAGCCGGGCACCGTCACGGTGCTCGCCCAGTGGCGGTAGAGGAGGAGTTCGTGGGGCTGGAAGTGGAGCGGATCGGCGAGCACGTGTTCGCCGGGCGCAACGAGCGCGGCGCCGAGGTCCGGATCGGCCGCAAGGGGCAGGCGGAGGTGTTCTCTCCGGCGGAGCTGCTGCAGCTCGCCGCGGCGGGTTGCGCCGCGGTGACCGCCGAGGACCTGGTGGTGCGGCGGACCGGCGAGGACGCGCGGTTCCGGGTCGAGGTGACCGCCGACCGGAACGACGCCGCGTCCGAGCTGGACGCCGTCCACGTGACCTTCGACGTCGACCTGTCCACCCTGGACGACGACCGCCGGGCGGCGCTCGCGGTGGCGGTGGACCGGGCGATCGACCGGTTGTGCACGGTGAGCCGGACGCTGAAGAAGGGGATTCCGGTCAGCGAGGAGTTCCCAGCAGCTTGACCAGCAGCGCGATGCGCTCCTCGCGGAGCCCTTCGCGCAGCCGGTGGTCGCGGGTGAGCGTGACGATCCCGTGCATCGCGCTCCACGCGACTTCGGTGAACGTCTCGGGGTCCTGGTCCCCTGCCAGCGGGGCGAGGATTTCGAACAGCTTCGCGAAGGCGTTCTTGAGCGGTTCGGGCGCTTCGGCGCCGAACTTCAGTTCTGTGCTGAGCGTGAACATCGCGTCGTATAGCACGGGGTTGTCGAAGGCGAAGCGGGTGTAGGCGCGGACGAGCGAGTCGGCCGAACGGGCGGCGCGCATCGCCTCCGTCAGTTCCGCCATCCCTTCGAGTGCGACCGCCGTGACGATGGCTTCCTTGCTCGCGAAGTGGCTGTAGAGCACCGGCTGGCTGTAGCCGATCCGCAGGGCCAGTTGCCGGGTGGTGACGGCTTCCCACCCTTCCCGCTCGGCCAGCTCGCGGGCGGTGCGGATGATCAGCTGGTGGCGTTCGGCGCGCTCCCGCGCCCGGCGGTCGGACATGCCCTCGAATCTAGCACTGCTAGCCAAACTAGCGTTGCTAGTGCTAGCGTTGCTAGAAGTTCTAGCGCCGCTAGTTTCCGTGGAGGGCAGCATCATGGGTCGGAAGATCGCCAACGGCATCGCTCTGCTGGTCGGCATCGGCGTCATCTACATCGGCGTGACCTTCCTGCTCACGCCGGAAAGCGCCGCGGCGGGCTACGGCGTCCCGGTCTCGGCCGGGGGCGACTTCGGGGCTTACCTGGCGGTCAAGGGTTTCCGGGACATCGCTTCGGGTTTGGTCGTGCTGGCCCTTTTCGCCCTCGGCCAGCGGCGGGTGCTGGGCTGGGTGCTGCTCGCCATGACGGTCATCCCGCTCACCGACGGTTTCCTCGTGCTGAGCCACGGCTCCGCCGCCGCGGCCTTCGGCTGGCACTTCAGCACGGCGACGTTGATGCTGGTGGCTGTTTCGCTGTACTTGACGGCGAAGGTGCCTGAGGTGGCTGGTGGGGGACGGCGGGGGAGCCGCCCCGGTTTTTCAGTGTGACTACGGCGAAGGCCGCGATGTCAAGGCGGGAAAGATGCCTTGACATCGCGGCCTTCGCCGTGTTTTTGGCGGTGGACCGGGGCGGGGTGGGGGTTCTGGGCGGGCTGCGCCTGTGGGTGCCCCGGGCCACGGTGGGCTCGTCATGGGGGTGACGGCTGGGTGGTTGCTGTGGGGGCTGCGCCTGTGGGGCTGGGCGTTGCCCCCGTTGGGTGCCCCTGTTTGTGGGGTGGCTGGGCGCTGTTCCCGTTGGCCACCACCCGGCCTGTGGTGGGTGAGGTGAGGTGGGGTGGTGTGGCTTGGGTGGCTGCTGCCGTTTGTTGCCCCGGTTTGTGAGGGGGGCGGTGGGCTTGCCCGTTCGGTGGCCCGGTTCGTGTGGGGCTGGGCGCTACTCCCGTTGGGTGCCCGGTCTGCGGGGGTGTTGGGGTGGGCTGCTTCCGTTGGGTGCCCGGTCTGCGGGGGTGTTGGGGTGGGCTGCTTCCGTTGGGTGCCCGGTCTGCGGGGGTGTTGGGGCGGGCTGCTTCCGTGGGGTGCCCGGCCTGCGCGGTGTTTGGGGCGGGCGGGCTGGTTGGCTGCTCCCGTCGGGCGCCCGGCTGGCGGCGTGGGGGCCTGGGTGGCTGCCCCCGCTGGGTGCCGCCTGCGGTGTGCGGTGGGCTAAGCCTCGGCGGCGGTGGCCTTCCAGACCACGTAGGCCTCATCGGCGTCGGTGGTCATGGCTTCGACGAACTTGTCGTTGTCGAAGCCGGGGAGGGCCTGAAGGCGTTCGATCAGGGCGTCGGCGGCTGGGTCGCCGCTGGGGATGGCGGTGCCCTTGCCATCGGCGCCGGCCAGCATGATGAACACGTCCTCTTTCCACGGCCCCTCGGGAATCACCCGGATCACCACGGCGGACAGTTCGGCCCAGGTGACGGACTCCTCGGTGCCGTCGGCGAGCAGGCGGCGGACTCCGGTGTCGTCGACCGCGACCGAGCGGGACTGCGCGTGGGTTGAGTCCTGGGACAAACTACGACTCCCTCGTCTTTGCGTTCCGTTTACGGTACTGCCGCTGACAACCGGGACTCAGGCGGGGGCGGCGGCGTCCAGCCGGCGCAGGGCGGCCTTGGCCACCTCCGGGTCCGTGGTCGGCCAGAACGGCGGCAGCGAAGCCCGCAGGAAACCGCCGTACCGGGCGTTCGCCAGCCGCGAATCCAGGATGGCCACCACGCCGCGGTCGCTGGTCGACCGGTGCAGCCGACCGACGCCCTGGGCCAGCAGCAACGCCGCGTGCGTGGCCGCCACGGTGAGGAAACCGTTGCCGCCGCGGGCTTCCACCGCGCGCTGGCGGGCCGAGGAGACCGGGTCGTCGGGCCGCGGGAACGGCAGCCGGTCCACCAGCACCAGTTGCAGCGACGGGCCGGGCACGTCCACGCCCTGCCACAGCGACAGCGTGCCGAACAGGCAGGTGCGCGGGTCCTCGCTGAACTTGCGCACCAGCAGCGAGGTCGAATCGTCACCCTGGCAGAGGATCGGGTGCTCGACCCGGTCCCGCAGCGCCTCGGTGGCCTGCTTCGCCGCGCGCATCGAGGAGAACAGGCCGAGCGTGCGGCCGCCCGCGGCGTCGATCAGCTCGGCGATCTCGTCCAGCGTGCGCTCGGCGAGCCCGTCGCGGCCGGGCGTGGGCAGGTGCTTGGCCATGTACAGGATGCCGTTCTTGCGGTGGTCGAACGGCGAGCCCACGTCGAGGCCGGTCCAGCGCACGGTCTCCTTGTCCGACGGCGCCTTCTTCTCCGTCGCCGTGCCGGGGTCCGGTTGGCGCTCGGTGGCCTGCGACGGCGGCAGCCCCCACTGCCGGGCCAGCGTGTCGAAGGTGCCGCCGAGCGCCAGGGTGGCCGAGGTCAGCACGGTGGTGGTCTGGCCGAACACCCGTTCCCGCAGCAGCCCGGCCACGCTCAGCGGGGCCACGTGCAACGCGGGCGGCCGCGGGTTCGACGAGTACGGGTCGCCGCTGAGCCACACCACGTCCGGCCGGTGCGCCTGGTCCTCGTCGAACGCCCCCAGCAGCCGGACCGCGGTGTCGTGCACCTCCTCCAGCAGCGTGCGCGCGAGCTTGCGGGCGGTCGCCTCGTCGGCGCCGTCGTCCTTGCGGTCGGAACCGAGCGCGGACAGGCAGGTGTGCGCGGCGTCGCGGACCATCGGCAGCGCGCCGGTGAGCGGCTGCGGCAGCGAGTCCAGCTTGCCCGGGGGCAGGTCGTCGAGCACCAGCGCCAGCCCGTCGCTGGCCTCCATCAGCCGGTCGGCCAGGTCGGCGTCGATCAGCTTCCCGCAGCGGCGCCCGGCGGTGGAGACCATCGCGCTGGTCAGCTCCGCGGTGGCCACCGAGGTGACCCGGTCGACCAGCTCGTGCGCCTCGTCGATGACCACCACGTCGTGCTCGGGCAGCACCTGGTAGCCCTGGAGCGCGTCGATGGCGAGCAGGGCGTGGTTGGTGACCACCACGTCCGCGCGCCCGGCTTCGGCCCGCGCGCGTTCGGCGAAGCAGTCGGTGCCGATCGGGCAGCGGGACACGCCGAGGCATTCGCGTGCGGACACCGACACCTGCCGCCACGCCTGGTCGGACACGCCGGGCACCAGTTCGTCGCGGTCACCGGTCTCGGTGTCCGACGACCACTCGTGCAGCCGCTTGACCTCCTTGCCCATGCGCGACACCGCGAACGGGTCGAACAGGGCCTGGTCCTCCGGCTCCTCCGGGGCACCGGTGTCGAGCCGGTGCAGGCAGAGGTAGTTGCGCCTGCCCTTGAGGATGGCGAAGGTCGGCTCGCGGCCGAGCGGCTTCTTCAGCGCCTTCGCCAGCCGGGGCAGGTCGCGGTCGACCAGCTGGCGCTGCAGCGCGATGGTCGCGGTGGAGACCACCACGGTGGTGTCCTTGGCCACCGCGTGCCGGATCGCGGGCACCAGGTAGGCCAGCGACTTGCCGGTCCCGGTGCCCGCCTGCACGGCCAGGTGCTCGCCGGTGCGGATGGCGCGGCCGACCGCGTCGGCCATTTCGACCTGACCCGCGCGTTCGGCCCCGCCCACCGACTCCACGGCGTGCGTGAGCAGCTCCAGCACCCCCGGGAGGTCGCTCCTGCGTGCGGTGGTGATCTCAGCGGACTTCGGCACGAGGAGCAACGGTACCGGGGGCCACCGTCAGTTCTGGCGGCGGAAGCGGTTCACCACCGCCCAGGTCACCGGCAGCAGCCCGGCCGCCACGACGATCTTCAGCGCGTCGCCGAGCAGGAACGGCACCACGCCCTTGTCGAAGGCGGTGCCGAGGTCCATCGACGCGGCGGCCATCAGCCACGGCACGCCGACGGCGTAGATGGCCAGGTTGCCGAGCACCATGGTGCCCGCGGTGCGCAGCGGGGTGCGGTCGCCGCCGCGGCCCGCCAGCGCGCCGACCAGCGCACCGGCCAGCACGAAGCCGACGATGTAGCCGGCGCTGGCCCCGAACAGCCCGGAGCTGCCGCCGTTGAACCACGGCACGCCCGCCGCACCGACGAGCAGGTACAGCAGCATGGCGGCACCGCCGCGCTGCCAGCCCAGCGCCGCGCCGACCAGCAGGGCGGCGAAGGTCTGGCCGGTCATCGGCACCGGGCTGCCGGGCACCGGGATGACCAGTTGCGCGGCCAGGCCGGTCAGCCCGGCACCGGCGGCGACCAGGGTGAGGTCACGGGCCAGCGCACCGGGGATGAGGTCCGCCAGCACGGGGCGGCGGGCGGCGAGGGTCAGCGTCGACAAGGCGGCCTCCACGAAAGCGTTGTGCCAAGAGCTCTCGGGGCAGGTTAACGCCCGTGCACCGGCAAAATCCCCCGAAGTCGGGTAGCTCACTCATTACTCGTCCGAGTGGTGTGCCCCCGCCGGGGTTCGGCTGTTGATCTCCCCTGCCGATGTCGATGAGGAAGATTCATGTTCCGGTGGAGGGAGTGCAGTGTGAAGTTGAGGAAAACCGCCGTGGCGGTGTGCGCCTGCCTGCTCGCGGCCCCGGCCGTGGCGCAGGCCGCTCCGGGTGCCACCGCGTCGGCGACCGCGGGCTCGGTCGACCTGACCGAGGGCACGCAGACCGTGCAGGAGGGGCCGGTCGGCGAGTGCCGGCTCGGCCAGCAGGAGACCGTCAACGCGCCGGGAACGCAGATCGGTGCCACCCGGTTCGGCAAGAGCGAGGCGCGGTGCTCGCTCGCCGCCGACACCGGGTTCGCCACCAGCGTGGTGCGCGGCCAGCGGTTCGAGACGAGCGTGCTGCGCGCGTACGGCGGCCCGGTGCTCAAGGTCGGCAGCTACAGCGCGCGCTGCGACACCACGGCCAACGGCGCCGGTGGCGTGGTCGAGCTGAACCAGGTCGCCGGCATCACCGTGCCCGCGACCATCGAGCCGAACCACACCATCCTGGTGCCGGGGAACGACGGCGGGACGGTGGCGAAGGTGGTGCTCAACGAGCTGGTCGCGCCGACCCCGCCGGACGGCAGCCTGGTCACCAACGCCATGCGCGTCCAGCTGTTCCCGGACGGCGGCCCGGCCTCGGGCGAGATCGTGGTCGGCTCGGCCGCCTGCGACCCGTTCGCCTGAGCGCGGTGCCCCCGGTGGTCAGCCGGCGACCACCGGGGCGCCGGTCAGCTCGGCACCGGCGGCCCGCAGGTCCGCCAGCGCCCGGTCGGTGGTGTCCCGTGCCACGCCGGCGGTCAGCCCGAGCAGCACGCGGACGGTGAACCCGGCCTCGACGGCGTCCAGCGAGGTCGCCCGGACGCAGTGGTCGGTGGCGATGCCCACCACGTCGACGGCGTCCACGTCCCGTTCCCGCAGCCAGTCCGCCAGGTTCTCCCCGCTGTCGGTGGTGCCCTCGAAACCGGAGTAACCGTCGCTGTACTGGCCCTTCGAGAAGACCGTCGCGATCGGGCCCCGGTCGAGGGCGGGGTGGAAGTCGGCGCCGGGGGTGCCCGCCTCGCAGTGCCGCGGCCACGACCGCACGTAGTCGGGCTCGTCGCTGAAGTGCGCGCCCGGGTCGATGTGGTGGTCCCTGGTCGCCACGACGTGGTCGTAGGCGTGCTCCCGCAGGTGCTCGGAGATGCGCGCGGCCACGTCGGCACCACCGGCCACCGCCAGCGCCCCGCCCTCGCAGAAGTCGTTCTGCACGTCCACCACGATCAGCGCGTTCGCCATCGCCCAGCTCCTTTCAGCGGAAAACCGTCGGCACGGCGGGGTCGCCGTGAGACAGCTTGAGACCCTCCCACGGCAGGCTCACCAGGCCCTTGCGCAGGCGTTGCCGCGCGTCGTCCAGGGTGGGCAGGCCGTCGACCGGCTGTCCAGCCCGCACCAGGGGGAGCTGCAGCTCGCGGTCGTCGGGGCCGAGGTCGGGAGCGGGGCCGCTGAGCGGGTAGACCACCTCTTCCAGTGCGGTGCCGGTCGGCTTGTGCCGCCGGAACGCGCCCTTGCGGCCACCCCGCGACTCCTTGTGCGTGCTGCGCTTGGCCACCGGGCGGCCGTCCACCTCGACCAGCTTGTAGACCATGCCCGCGGTGGGTGCGCCCGAACCGGTGACCACCGAGGTGCCCACGCCGTACGCGTCCACCGGCTCGGCGCGCAGGGCCGCGATGGCGTGCTCGTCCAGGTCACCGGAGACGACGATGCGGGTGTCCTTGGCGCCGAGGGAGTCGAGCTGCTCGCGGGCGCGGCGGGCCAGCGGGCCCACGTCGCCGGAGTCGATCCGGATGGCACCCAGTTCGGGACCGGCCACGCGCACCGCGGTCTCGATGCCGGCGGTGATGTCGTAGGTGTCCACCAGCAGGGTGGTGTCGGCGCCGAGCTTGTCCACCTGCGCGCGGAACGCCTCCTCCTCGCTGTCGTGCAGCAGCATGAACGCGTGCGCGACGGTGCCGCGGGTGGGGATGCCGTAGCGGCGGCCGGCCTCCAGGTTCGAGGTGGTGGCGAAGCCGGCCAGGTAGGCGGCCCTGGCGGCGGCGACCGCGGCGTACTCGTGCGTGCGGCGCCCGCCCATCTCGATGATCGGCCTGCCGTGCGCGGCACTGGCCATGCGCGCCGCGGCCGAGGCGATCGCGCTGTCGTGGTTGAGGATGGACAGCACCAGCGTCTCCAGCACCACGCCCTCGGCGAAGCTGCCCCGCACGGTGAGCACGGGCGAGCCGGGGAAGTACAGCTCACCCTCGGCGTAGCCGTCGATGTCCCCGCCGAACTCGTAGTCGGCCAGCCAGGACAGCGTCGCGTCGTCGACCACCGCGGTGGCTTCGAGCTGGCTGATCTCGGCGTCGGTGAAGCGGAAGTCGCCGATCGCGTCGAGCACCCGCGCGGTGCCCGCCACGACGCCGTAGCGCCGCCCGCCCGGCAGCCGCCTGGCGAAGACCTCGAACACGCACGGCCGGTCGGCGGTGCCGTCGGCCAGTGCGCTGCCCAGCATGGTCAGCTCGTAGTGGTCGGTGAGCAGCGCGGTGCTGCCGGAACGCTCGGGGGCCATGGCGCAACCCTATGGGCTGACCTGCCGGACCACCGGACGTGGGCGACGTGACACCATGGAGGCCATGAGTACGCCTGCCGCCGAACCGATGGTGGAGCCGTCCGCGGCCGACCTGGGGGCTGAGGACAAACCGTGGCAGACCGTGGTCTGGAACGACCCGGTGAACCTCATGTCGTACGTGACCTACGTGTTCCAGAAGTTGTTCGGCTACAGCCGCGACCACGCCACCAAGCTGATGCTGGACGTGCACCACAAGGGCAAGGCGATCGTCTCGTCCGGTGGCAAGGAGAAGGTGGAGGGCGACGTGGCCAAGCTGCACGCCGCCGGGCTCTGGGCGACCATGGAGCACCCGTCGTGAAGCCGTGGCGCCGCAAGGGCGCGCGGGTGCAGGCGGGTTTCGAGCAGCAGGAGGCCGCGGTGCTGCGCGGCCTGATCAGCCAGGTCGACGACATGCTGCGCGCCCGGTCGGAGGAGGCCCCGCAGGACGAGCTGGCCGAGCTGACCGGCATCCGCACCGGCCCGAGCCAGGCCCCGGACGACCCGGTGCTCTCCCGGTTGCTGCCCGACTTCCACCGCCTCGACCCGGACAACCCGGCCAAGGAGGACCTCGACTCCGCCGCCGCGCTGCGCTCGCTGCACGAGCCGGAGCTGCTGGACGCGAAGGTCGGGGTGGCCGCGGTGGTGCTGGACACGTTGTCGCCGGACGGCGGTGAGGTGCGGCTGAGCTTCGAACAGGCCGACGCCTGGCTGTCCGCGCTGAACGACGTGCGCCTGGCGCTGGGCACCGCGCTGGACGTCACCGAGGACATGCCCGACGAACTGCCCCCGGAGGACCCGCGAGCGCCGCACCTCGGCGTGTACCACTGGCTGACCTGGGTGCAGGAGAGCCTGGTCCAGGCGCTGACCGAGTGAGCTCCATCACCGACGTCCCCGGCGTGCTGGTGGGCCACCACCAGCGGGTCGGCGGCGGCTGGGCCACCGGCACCACGGTGGTGCTGGTGCCGGACGGCGCGGTCGGTGCGGTGGACCAGCGCGGAGGCGCGCCGGGCACCCGCGAGACCAATCTGCTGGAGCCGGAGAACCTGGTCCAGCGGGTGAACGCGGTGTGCCTGTCCGGCGGGAGCGCGTACGGGCTGGCCGCCGCCGACGGGGTGGTGCGCTGGCTGGGTGAGCGGTCGATGGGCTTCCCGGTGGGTGCGCAGCCGCACGAGGTGGTGCCGATCGTGCCCGCCGCGGTGCTGTTCGACCTGCCGCGCGGCGACTGGGGCAACCGGCCGGACGCGTCGTTCGGCTACGCGGCCTGCGAAGCCGCCGCTCCGGGTGACTTCGCGCAGGGCACGGTGGGTGCGGGTGCCGGGGCGGCGGCCGGCTCGCTCAAGGGCGGCATCGGCACGGCGAGCGAGCGGGTCGGCGAGTTCGTGGTCGGCGCGGTGGCCGCGGTGAACGCCTCCGGTGAGGCCGTCGACCTGCGGACCGGCCGGGCGTTCGCGGCCGATCACGAGGTGGACGCCGAGTTCGGCGTGCGCTGGCCGGACCGGCCGGGTGAGGTCTCCGCCGCGCCGACGGACCTGAACACCACGATCGGCGTGGTCGCCACGGACGCGGCGTTGTCGAAGGCGGAGGCCCGGCGGCTGGCGGTCGCCGCGCAGGACGGGCTGGCCCGCGCCGTGCGCCCCGCGCACACGATGTTCGACGGCGACACGGTGTTCGCGCTGGCGACGGGCGCGCGGGAGCTGCCGGTGGCGAGCGGGCCGTTCGCCGACGCTTCGCGGGCCGGTGGGCTGGACCAGCTGTGCTCGGCCGCCGCCCGGGTGTTCGCCAGGGCCATGGTGCACGGCCTGCTGGCCGCCACCGGTGCCGGTGGGCTGCGCGCGTACCGGGAGGTCTGGCCGGAAGCGTTCGGCTGAGGTCAAGCCTCCGAGGGCTCTGTCTCAGTGGGTGGACGAGGCTTGTCCAGCACCTAGGATGAGATCGTGCTTCGGATCCGCCGTGAACTAGTCGACGAGATGGTCGCGCACGCCCGCCGGGACCACCCGGACGAGGCGTGCGGGGTGATCGCCGGGCCGGACGACGGCTCGGACCGCCCCGAGCGGTTCATCCCCATGCTGAACGCGGCGCGCTCGCCGACGTTCTACGAATTCGACTCCGGTGATCTGCTCAAGCTCTACCGCGAGATGGACGCCAACGACGAGGTGCCCGTGGTGATCTACCACTCGCACACCGCCACCGAGGCGTACCCGTCGCGCACCGACGTGTCCTACGCCTCCGAGCCGTTCGCGCACTACGTGCTGGTCTCCACCAGGGACCCCGAGGTGCACGAACTCCGGTCGTACCGGATCGTCGACGGTGAGATCACCGAGGAGCCGGTCGAGATCGAGGAATAACCGCCCTCGCCCGAACGTCAGCCCACTACGAGAGATCCCAAGCGGAGGTAGAAATCCATGGCCGTGAACGTGTCCATCCCCACCATCCTGCGGACGCACACCGGCGGTGAGAAGTCCGTCGAGGCGTCCGGCAAGACGGTGCTCGAGGTGATCGACGACGTCGAGAGCCGCCACGGTGGTATCAAGGCGCGCCTGGTCAAGGACGAGAAGCTGCACCGGTTCATCAACGTCTACGTCAACGACGAGGACGTGCGCTTCGCCGGTGGGCTGGACGCCGAGGTCAAGGACGGCGACACGCTGACCATCCTGCCCGCGGTGGCCGGCGGCGCGCGCTAGGCCATGGCGCGCTACGAGTCGCTGCTCGACGCGCTCGGGGGCACCCCGCTCGTCGGGTTGCCCCGCCTTTCGCCGACGCACGACGTGCGGTTGTGGGCCAAGCTCGAGGACCGCAACCCCACCGGCTCGATCAAGGACCGGCCCGCGCTGGCGATGATCGAGGCGGCCGAGCGCGAGGGCGTGCTGCGCCGCGGGTCCACCATCCTCGAGCCGACCTCGGGCAACACCGGGATCGCGCTGGCGATGGCGGCCAAGCTCAAGGGCTACGGGCTGGTCTGCGTGATGCCGGAGAACACCTCCGCCGAGCGCAAGCAGCTGCTGCAGGCCTACGGGGCGCGGATCGTGTTCTCCCCGGCGGCGGGCGGGTCGAACGAGGCCGTCCGGCGCGCGAAGGAACTGGCCAAGGCCAATCCGGACTGGGTGATGCTCTACCAGTACGGCAACCCGGCCAACGCCGACGCGCACTACCGGGGGACCGGGCCGGAGCTGCTGAAGGACCTGCCCACGCTGACGCACTTCGTCGGCGGGCTCGGCACCACCGGCACGCTGGTGGGCGTCGGCCGCTACCTCCACGAGGCGAAGCCGGACGTGCAGATCATCGCCGCCGAGCCGCGGTACGGGGAGCTGGTCTACGGCCTGCGGAACATCGACGAGGGGTTCGTGCCGGAGCTGTACGACCCGAGCGTGCTGAACGGGCGGTACTCGGTCGGTGCGTACGACGCGTTGCGCCGGACGCGGGAACTGCTGGAGCACGAGGGCATCTTCGCCGGGATCTCGACGGGCGCGGTGCTGCACGCCGCCCTGGCCGTCGCCGAAAAGGCCGCGGCTCGCGGGGAGAGCGCGGATGTCGCCTTCGTGGTGGCGGACGCCGGTTGGAAGTACCTTTCGACGGGCGCCTACAGCGGCACCCTGGACGACGCCGCCGCCAGGCTCGACGGGGAACTCTGGGCCTGACCCACCGCCGGGTGGGCGGCTCGCTGCCGCCCACCCCCGGACTTCCCGCGATCTGCTGCTACCTGGTCTGCGGTCTCACCCTCTTCCCCTACGGCTCGCCACCGCCGCGTCGACGAGTTGATCGCCGACCTCGTCCGGTACGCCATGAACAGTCGTCACCACAGTCCTGGCGGCAGGTGGCCCTCCAGCGTGAGCAGCTGCCGCTTCGACGGCACGCCTTCGCCACCGCTGAACCCGCCCAGCCCGGTGCTCGCCAGCACCCGGTGGCACGGCACCACGATCGGGATCGGATTGCTGCCCATGATCGACCCGATCCCCCGCGCGGGCACCCCCGTCCCGCTCCGCGAAGCCAGCTCCCCGTACGTCACGGTCTTCCCGTACGGCACCGTTTCGTACAACGTCCCGAGCACCCGTTGCTGCGTCGCCGAGTACAGCCGCCAGTCGACGGCGAAGCCGAACCGCTCCCGCCTGCCGTCGAAGTACTCCCGCAGCTCGGCCAGCACCGGCGCCACCCGAGCGTCGTCGGTGACCACCGGCAGGCCGAGCCGCGCGGCGATCCGCTCACGCAGCTCCGGGGTGTCGTCGAACGCCGTCGACGCCAGGCCCGCCGGGGTGACCGCCACCAGCACCCGGCCCACTTCGGCAGCCAGGCTGCCGAACGCCACTGTGTCCATGACCTTCATTATTCCGCCACCACCGACAATCCCCGTCGGGTAGCTTCGGCGCCGTGGAACTCGAGCCGGCCAAACGGATCCTGCCGCCAAAACCACTGCTGTCCGTCGCGGTGGTCACCGGCTTCGTCGGGCTGCTCTGGGTGATCGAGGCCGTCGACACCGTGCTCGCGCACCCCTTCGACGACGACGGCATCTGGCCGCGCACCATCGAGCAGTGGGACGGCCTGATCTGGGCCCCGCTGCTGCACTACGGCTGGGACCACCTCGCGGCGAACTCGGTGCCGCTGCTGGTGCTCGGCCTGCTCGCCACCTCCGGCGGCCTGCGGCAGTTCTCCGGCGTGGTCACCACCATCTGGCTGGCCGCCGGCTTCGGCACCTTCCTGATCGGCAGCGAAGGCGTGCACGCCGGTGCCTCCGGACTGGTCTTCGGCCTGCTCACCTTCCTGCTCGTGCGCGGCCTGTTCGCCCGCAGCCCCCTGCAGATCCTGATCGCCGTCGTGGTCTTCCTGCTCTACGGCTACGCGTTGTGGGGCGTGCTCCCCGCCGACCCCGGCGTTTCCTGGGAGGGACACCTGTGCGGGGCGATCGGCGGCGTTCTCGCGGCCTGGATGGTGGGGCAGTCGCTCAAGCCCGCGACCGGTTAGACGCCGCAGCAGACGTGTTCGGACCACTCCGGCCGGTGCCACCAGTGCGCGGTCGAGGTGTTGGCGGGCAGCACCGGGTTCGTCACCTCCCCGCGACCCGGTGACCGGAACGGTGCCAGCAACTCGTCCACCACCGACGACCGGCCACCCACGAACACCCGCCGGACCGCCGCAGCCGCGCGGATGTCCGCGAGCGGATTGCCCTCGACCAGCGAGATGTCCGCGTACGCACCACGCCGCAGTTCCCCGATCCGCCCGGCGAGCCCGAGCCAGCGCGCCGGGTTCCGCGTCGCGGTCACCAGCGCTTCGTACGGCGTGAAGCCGAATTCGACCATCGCACGCAGGTTCTGGTGCAGCGAGATCGCGATGCTGTCGAGCGGGGTGTCCGTGCCGCAGATGACGAACCCGCCACCGCGGTGCACCCGCAGCACCATGTCCACGTTGCCCGCCAGCAGGTCGCGCACGTGGGCGTTCTCCGGTTTGCCCGCGGCTTCGGCGTCGGCCACCAGCCGGTCGTACTCCCACTGCGGGAACAGCACCTTCGTCCGCTCGTCCTGCACCAGCGACTTGTCCCCGGCGTAGAGCGCCTTGGAGTTGAACAACGTCGGGGTCAGCGACATGCCCGAGCGCACGAACAGCTCGACCGCGTCCTGGTACGCCCGCCCGGTCCGGCTGACCGTGTGCGAGTAACCGAGCCGGTTCGTCGCGCCGGTGTGCTCCATCCCGTCCATGCCGATGTTCGCCGCCGGGAACAGGTAGTGCGAGGTCAGCGGAACGCCCGCCCGGTGCGCGGCCTCGACGGCTTCGCGCTGCAGGTGCACCGGCAGCCGCACGTAGGTCTTGATCAGGTCGTAGCCGAGGGAGACCGCCCGGTCCAGCTCCAGCCGCAGCTGCTCGGACGACAGCGTCGGCCGCATGAAGTTGTAGTAGACGCGTGAACCGTCGATGGCCTCACCGGTGCCGAAGAACCGCGGCCCGAGGCGGGCCCCGGATTCGAGCGCCTCCCTGGTTTCGAGCATCTGGTACACCGGGTCGCCGGGCGAACGGGTGGTGGTGACGCCGTAGGACAACCACAGCCTGCCCTGCCGATCACCCCAGTGCCTGCCGCGCAGGTGCCAGTGGTTGTGCGCGTCGATCAGGCCGGGCATGGCGACCAGCCCGGCGGCGTCCACGTCGGCGGTGCCCGTGCCACCCCCGTGCGGCCGGATGTCCGCGATCCGCCCGTGCTCCACCACGATGTCGACGTTCTCGCGCAGCTTCTCGGCGGTGCCGTCCCACAACCCGCCGACGTGGATGATCGTGCGGTCCGCCGGTTTCGGGCGCCGCCAGCTGAAATCGAGGCGGATCGTGCGCGGTTTCCCGCCGGCCACGGCGATCCGGCGCAGTTCGCCCTTGCAGAGGTAGACCAGCGTGCCGTTGTCCAGCCAGGCCAGCGAATCGGTGACCTCGCGGGTGACCTGCTCCGGCTCGCCGAGGAAGGTGCCCTTGCCGTCGACCGGCACCACCCACGCGGTGCTCTCCACGGTGAACGCCAGGCGCTTGCCGTCCGGCGAGAACAGCGGGCCGTCGTCACCGCGGGTGGCCAGCGAGCGGAACGGCATCGGCTCGGTGTAGGTCAGCTCGCCGCCGTCCACCGGCACGGTGAGGATCTGGCTGGTGCCCTCGCGGAACCGCTTGGAGAACGGCTTCACCGCGGCCAGCGCGATCGTGCTGCCGTCGGCCGACCAGCTCGGCCTGCCCGGCATGAACAGCGCCGGGGTCAGCTGCCGGACCGCCTTGGTGGCCACGTCCAGCGTCCACAGCGCGCCGTCCTGGTCGGTGTAGGCGATCCGGCTGCCGTCCGGGGACCAGCGCGGTGCGACCTGGGCGCCGGGCAACGCGGTGAGCACCGTGTCCGCCCCGGACGCCAGGTCGCGCAGCCACAGGTCGGCCGTGCCGAGCCGGTCGCTGGCGTAGACGAGCTTCGTGCCGTCGGGTGAGAAGTCCGGGTCGGAGCTGAAGTACTGGCCGGAGGTGAGCCGCTGCGGTTTGCCACCACCCGAGGGCACCAGGTACAGCGCGTTCAGCGCGCGGAACGCGAGTTGCCTGCCGTCCGGCGAGACCACCGGACTGGCGATCCCGCGCACCGGCTGGGGTGCCGGTGAATCGAGGTCCCGCACGCGGTGCCGGTATTCGCGCCGCGCGATCGGCACCACCGCCTCGAACGGGATGTCCGCAGTGGACGATCCGGAACGGCGGCGGATGCGCCCGTCCGCCGTGTAGAGCACACCGTCGCCGGACCAGCCGGCGGCGAAGCCGAACACGTCCTCGCCCCGGGTCAGCTGCTGGTCGCCGAGCATCAGATCGGCGGTCGCCCCACGCAGCAGCAGGTAACTCGGGGTCCGGTCGTCGGGCCCGAACGCGGGCCCGTACAGCTTGCCGCCCGCCGGGGCCTTCAGCACCGTGGTGCGGGCTCCGGTGGCCACGGTGAGCACGTCGATGGCGGTTTCGTCGACGGTGAACAACACCCGCTGCCCGTCCCGCGACCAGCGGGGCGCGGCCTCCTCGGCCGGGGTGCCGGTCAGCGCTTCGACCGCGCCGGACGCCGGGTCGAGCAGCCAGATGCCGTAGCTGCCACCGCGGTCGCTGCTGAACACGATCCGCTCGCCGTCCGGGGAGAACACCGGCTCGCGGTGGTCGAACGGGCCGTCGGTGAGCCGGCGCGGCCTGCCCCCGGCGGTGTCCAGCGAATACAGGTGGAAGTTGCCGTCGCGGTACGCCTGGAACACCAGCGACCGGCCGTCCGGCGACCACGACGGCAGCGTGGCGTCCTGCAGGTCGTCGGTGAGCCGCCGGGCCCGGCCCCCGGCCGCGGGCAGCAGCCAGATCCCGGTGACCAGGTCGAGCGCCAGCGTGCTGCCGTCGGGCGACGGTGCGACGGAGAAGTTGGTGCCTTCGCGCAGCCGCACCCCGGAGGGACCGCCGACGTCCGGCTCGGCCACCGCCGTGCCCGCCCCGGCGAGCGGTTCGGCCACGCCCAGTCCGGCGGCGACCAGGCCGCTGCGCAGGAACACCTGACGGCGGGACAGGCTTTCGGGTGACATCCCCACCACCTCCCCGGGGAACTATGCCGGGGCGCGCACCCGTCGTCCAGCGCCGGTTCCCCGATTCCGACATCAGGGATTTCTCCCGAGGCGGGGCCGGGAAACGGCGTTTAGCCTGGAATTCGTGAGCACACTTCCAGCGCAACCCAACGGCGGCGGCACGCCGGCCACCGATCCGGCGAAGCGCGTGCTGCCGGCCAAGCCGAAGGCCGCGGCGCTGCTCGCGCTGGGCTTCGTCGCCCTGCTCTACCTGGTCGAACTGGTCGACGTCGTCCTCCCGGCCGACCTGGACCACGGCGGTATCCAGTCGAGAACGCTGGAGGGGCTCGACGGCATCGCCTGGGCACCCGCGCTGCACGCCGGCTGGGGCCACCTGTTCGCCAACACCATCCCGGTGCTGGTCTTCTCCTTCCTGGCGATGGCGGGCGGGATCGGCCGCTTCCTGGTGGTCACCGGCATCATCTGGGTGGTCGGCGGGCTCGGCGTGTGGCTGGTCGGCCCCGGTGATGCGGTCACCGTCGGCGCCTCCGGGCTGGCCTTCGGCTGGCTGGCCTTCCTGCTGGTGCGCGGGCTGTTCAACCGCAGCTGGCCGCAGCTGGGGGTGGCGCTGGCGCTGCTGGCCGTCTGGGGCGGGATGATCTGGGGCGTGCTGCCGACCGACCCGCGGGTCTCCTGGCAGGGGCACCTGTTCGGGGCGCTCGCCGGGGTGCTGGCGGCCTGGGTGATCAGCCGCGGGCGGGCGGCCGAGCCCGCCACCGGTAATCTCGGGGGGTGACCCGAGCCCAGGCCCCGATCGGCGTGTTCGACTCCGGCGTCGGCGGGCTGACGGTGGCCAGGGCGATCGTCGACCAGCTGCCGGGTGAGCAGCTCCGGTACGTCGGCGACACCGCGCACAACCCGTACGGCCCGCTGCCGATCGCGCGGGCGCGGGAGCTGGCCCTGGCCGCGCTGGACGACCTGGTCGACAGCGGGGTCAAGGCACTGGTGATCGCCTGCAACACCGCCTCGGCCGCCTGCCTGCGCGACGCGCGCGAGCGGTACGACGTGCCGGTGGTCGAAGTGGTGCTCCCGGCCGTGCGGCGCGCGGTCGCCGCCACGCACTCCGGGCGCATCGGCGTGATCGGCACCGAGGGCACCATCCGCTCCCGCGCCTACGAAGACGCCTTCGCCGCAGCCAGGGACGTCGAGGTGACCAGCGTCGCGTGCCCGCGGTTCGTCGACTTCGTCGAACGCGGGGTGACCTCCGGGCGCCAGGTGCTCGGCCTGGCCCAGGGCTACCTCGACCCGCTGCTGCGGGCGGGGGTCGACACCCTGGTGCTCGGCTGCACCCACTACCCGCTGCTCACCGGCGTGCTGCAGATCGTGATGGGCCAGGAGGTCACCCTGGTCTCCAGCGCCGAGGAGACGGCCAAGGACGTGGTCCGCGTGCTCACCGAGCTGGACCTGCTGGCCGAGGCGGGACCGCCGCCCCGGCACGAGTTCACCGCCACCGGCTCCGCCGAACCGTTCACCCGGCTGGCGCAGCGATTCATGGGATTCACCCCGGGTGTGTTCTCGGCCATGAGCGGTTAGGGGGTCCACGTGGCAGAGTGCCGGGGGTGCGACTGACGATCCTCGGCTGCTCGGGCAGCATCCCCGGGCCGAACCGCGCCGCCTCCGGATACCTGCTGGAAGCCGACGGCTTCGTGCTCGGCGTGGAACTGGGCAACGGCACGCTCGCACAGCTGCAGGTCGCCCGCGACCCGTTCGACCTCGACGCGCTGGTGCTCTCGCACCTGCACCCCGATCACTGCGCGGACGTCAGCGCGCTGACCGTGCTGCGCCGCTACCACCCCGAGCTGCCCTACGACCGGCGCCCGGCGAAGCTCCCGCTCTACGGCCCGCCGGACACCGCGGTGCGGCTGGCCAACGCCTACGCACCCGACGCGGTGGAGCTGGCCGAGACCGATCTGTCCGACGTGTACGACTTCCGCGAGCTGGTGCCCGGCCGGCTGCGCCTCGGCCCGTTCGAGGTGGACGTGGCCGAGGTCGACCACCCGACCCCGGCGTTCGGGCTGCGCGTGCGGCACGGCGGCCGGACGCTGGTCTACACCGGGGACACCGGCCCGTGCGACGCGCTGGCCGAACTCGCCGCGGACGCCGACGTGCTGCTCAGCGAAGCTTCGTGGACGGACGCGCCGGACCGGCCCGCCGGGGTGCACCTGTCCGGCAGGCAGGCCGGGGCACTGGCCCGGCACGCCGGGGCCCGCAGGCTGCTGCTCACCCACGTCGCGCCCTGGACCGATCGAGAAGCCGTGCTGGCCGAGGCGCGGCTGGAGTTCGGCGCGGCCGAACTGGTGGAGCAGGGCGAGGTCTACGAGGTCTGACGGCCGCCGACGTCGGCGAGGTAGTCGTCGAACAGCTCGGCGAAGTAGGCGCTCGCCAGCCGGAGCATGCTCAGCGCGCCGCCGCCGACGTCGAACTCGGCCAGGTCGTAGGCGAGTTCGGCACCCTTGCGCGACGGGGTTTCGTTGGTCACGTCGGTGAACCAGTCGAGGAAGGTGAGCTGCTGCGGTGACCCGGGCACCCCGCCGGGGGAGAGCAGGTCCAGCAGCGGCGGCCGGTTCCGCAGCACCCAGCGGTAGAACTCGGAGTAGGCGAAGAACCGCTCCTCCTCGGCGCTCGCGGGCACGCCGTGCACCTGTTCGGCGAGCCGCACGCCGTGCTCGGTGGACGCCTGCTCGGCCAGGCTCCACGCGCGGTCGTGCGCGGCGCGGCCGGTCAGCTGCCCGTTCCGCAGCTCGGTCAGGTACTCCGCCCACAACGCCGAGCCCGGGTTGCCGAAGGTGTCGGTGCCCCAGCCGGACGCGATGGCCAGCCCGCGCTCGATGCCCTCCACGATGCCCGCGTCCACATAGGACACCCAGCTGCCCGGGGCGCCCATCCCGCGGTCGCGGAAGAAACCGATGATGCCTTCGATGTTGCGCCAGCGCGGCGCGTAGCCGGGCAGCAGTTCGGCGGCGGGCCCGGCGGACATTTCGCGGACGAAGTCCAGCCGCTCGGGCATGCTCATCAGGTTGATGTCCTCGGCGGTGCACTCGAGCGTGGCGGTGCAGTCCTGCGCGACGGCCACGGCGGGTGCCGCACCGCCGATCAGCAGGGCGCTCAGCAGGGTGAGCAGGACGGTGCGGACCCGGTTCATCGGACCTCCCCGGTGAGTTCGGTGCCCGCAGACGGTAATCGCGTGCGCACCGGTCAACAAGTACCCGGGAGGGCGTTCTAGAGTGCACGGGTGGCGAGAAAAGACGGCAGGAACGACGACCAGCTCCGCGAAGTCAAGATCACCCGCGGCTTCCAGCAGTGGCCGGCCGGCTCGGTGCTCATCGAGTTCGGCGGCACCAGGGTGCTGTGCGCGGCCAGCGTGAACGAGGGCGTGCCGAGGTGGCGGGCCGGTTCCGGGCTCGGCTGGATCACCGCCGAGTACGCGATGCTGCCCTCGGCCACGAACACCCGCAGCGACCGCGAATCGGTCAAGGGCCGGGTCGGCGGCCGCACGCACGAGATCAGCCGCCTGATCGGGCGGTCCCTGCGGGCCTGCATCGACCTGGCCGCGCTCGGCGAGAACACCATCATGATCGACTGCGACGTGATTCAGGCCGACGGCGGTACCCGGACCGCGGCGATCACCGGCGGTTACGTGGCGCTGGCCGACGCGATCACCTGGCTGGGCGCGGCGGGCAGGCTGGCCGACCCGCAGCCGCTGGCCACGTCGGTGGCCGCGGTCAGCGTCGGTGTCGTCGACGGCCGCGTGCGGCTGGACCTGCCGTACGAGGAGGATTCGCGGGCCGAAGTGGACATGAACGTGGTGGCCACCGACGCGGGCACGCTGATCGAGGTGCAGGGCACCGGCGAGGGCGCCACCTTCCAGCGGTCCACTTTGGACACCATGCTGGACTTCGCGCTGGCCGGCTGCGCGCAGCTGGTGGAGAAGCAGAAGGAGGCGCTGGCGCTGCCGTACCCCGGTGAGCTGCCGGAGCCGAAGCCGGACAAGAAGGCGAAGAAGTGACCGAGCTGCTGGTGGCCTCCCGCAACGCCAAGAAGCTCGGGGAACTGCGCCGGATCCTGGCCGCGGAGGGGCTCGGCGGCATCGAGGTGGTCGGCCTCGGTGACGTGCCGGAGTTCCCGGAAGCGCCGGAAACCGGGGCGACCTTCGAGGAGAACGCGCTCGCCAAGGCCCGCGACGCGGCGGCGGCCACCGGCCTGCCCTCGGTGGCCGACGACTCGGGCCTGGCGGTCGACGCGCTGAACGGCATGCCGGGGGTGCTCTCGGCCCGCTGGTCCGGCGGCCACGGTGACGACCAGGCCAACCTGGACCTGGTGCTGGCGCAGCTGTCCGACACCCCGGACGAGCGCCGGGGTGCGGCGTTCGTCTGCACCGCCGCACTGGTGGTCCCGGGCGGGGAGGAGGTCGTGGTCCGCGGTGAGTGGCGGGGCACGCTGCTCCGGGCGGAACGCGGCACCAACGGCTTCGGCTACGACCCGATCTTCGTGCCGGACGGCGAATCGCGGACCTCGGCGGAGCTGGAACCGTCCGAAAAGGACGCCCAGTCACACCGGGGGCGGGCGCTGCGGGCGCTGCTGCCCCACCTGCGGGCGCTCAGCAGATCCTGACCTTCCCGGTCAGCGAGGAGCGGTCCACCGGTACCTCCGGGTTCAAGAACAGCACCTCGCGCACCCCGGCGAGCGCGCTGAGGTCCGTCCCGCCGTAGTTCTGCAGGATCACCTGCCCCAGCGGCAGCCCGCGGAGCGGCGAGAGGTCGGCCACGCCGACCGGCCTGATGTTGATCCGGCCCAGCCCGGGGAAGGTGGTGGGCACGGCGGCCAGTTCCGGTTCCTGGTCGAACAGCGCCACGCTCTGCAGGCCGGGCAGCGGGGTGGTCGCGGCCAGCGTGGCGCCGGAGTACTTGACCAGCACCAGGCTGCGCAGCTCCGGCAGGTCGTGCAGGGCGTTCAGCTCCGGCAGGGTGCCGGTGTCGTCCAGGCTCAGCCAGCGCAGCCGCGGGGTGTGCCGGAGGAAGCCGAGATCGGGCCACGGCTCGGTCTGGCTGAGCCCGAGTTCGACGAGCGCGGGCAGGTCGGCCAGCACATCCAGGCCGGTGAAGTGCTGCGCGCGGTAGACCCGCAGCCGCCACAGCTCCGGGTAGTCGCGCAGCGGGCCGAGGTCCATCGGGCGTTGCGGGTCGCCGAAGAACATCAGGTCGTCGAGGAACGGCAGCTCACCCAACTCGCCGAGGTCCTCGGGTGGATCGGCGTAGATCGAAAGCGACTTCAGGTGCCGTAGCCGGTTGGCGAACGGCAGGCAGTCCAGGGAGCGCACGACCAGCCAGCCATTCCGCAGCGGCGCCTCGGCGAGCACTTCGGCGGCGTACCGCTCGGGATCGAAGAACTGCCAGCCGTGCTGCAGTTCTTCCTGCACCCCCTCGCGCGGGTCTTTGGCGTAACCGGCGAGCAACCGCAGGGCGGTGGGGTCCCCGGTCAGGGTCGCCGTCCGGACCGTGGCCGCCGCTTTGGCGTCCGACAGCTCCGAAAGGTCCGTCGGCAGGTGCTTCAGCAGGCGGTGCCCGACCGCGGCCAGTGAAGCCGTCTCGCGGGAGTCCCGCGGGGGCACCAGCTTCCGCAGCGCCTCGTCCACCCGGGCGTGCGTCGCGGGAGCGATGTCCTGCACGGTTTCCAGGCAGGCCGCCGCCAGCAGGCGGAGGCGGCGGGTGTGGCGGCGTTCGGCGGCGGCCCGGTCCAGCAGGCCGTCAACCAGCTCACCCGCCTGCCGCGCGGTGGCGTGCCCGCAGGCCATCACCACGGTCTCCCGCCAGGTGTCCAGGTGCGCGTGCGCCAGCAGCGTCGGCAGGTGGTGCTGCTGCACGGCTTCGTCGGCCGCCAGGTACTCCTGGAAGGTCCGGTGCACGAAGTCGACCCGGCCCGGCACCGGTTCCCGCAGCACCCCGCTGCGTTCGAGCAGGTGCGCCAGCAGCGCCTCCGGTTCGGTGGTCACGTTCGGCATCGCGGGCAGCTTCGCGGCCAGGTGCCGCAGGGCGTCGTCCCTGGCCAGTTCGACGCGGTTCGCCAGGGTCAGCCGCCACGCCAGGTCCCGCAGCACCACCCGCTTCTCGGCGTCGGCCAGCACGGCGGTGATGCCGCGCTCGGCGTCCCGCAGGTGCAGCAGCATCGCCAGGGCCTTGGCGTAGAGGTCCATCCGGCTGGTCGGCAGGCTCGCGCGGTGGGCCAGGTTCAGCGCGCACAACATGGCGCACAGCAGCGGGGTCGCGGCCAGCTCACGCAGGTGCGGGCGTTCCAGCTGGGCGATCAGCCGCCGGTGCGCGGTGGCCACGTCGGCCCGGACACCGGCGGATTCGGCGGCGTCGTGCCAGTGCCGCAGGAAGGCGCGCACGGTCGCCGGGCCCATCGGGTCCAGCGCCACCGCGCGGAAGTCCTCTTCGGACAACCAGGCGTGGTCGGCCGCCGCCGGGCGGGCGGTGACCACCACCTTCACCCCCGGATAGGCGTCGAGCAGCTCACGCAGCCAGCCCTTCACCTCCCGGCGACGGGCCGCCGGCACCTCGTCCACGCCGTCGACCAGCAGGATCGCGCCGGAGTGCAGCACCCGGTGCACCCAGCCCTCCGGCATCAACCCGGCGATCGCGCTCGCGCCGTGCGCCACGAACTCCTCCGGCGCGGGCAGCCTGCCACCCGCGAAGGTGCGCAACCGCACCACGAACGGCACCAGGCCGTTCCAGCCGCTCAGCTCACCACCGAACTCGCACCGCGCCGCCGTCACCGCCAGCCAGTGCAGCAGCGTGGTCTTGCCCGAACCCGCCTCTCCCCGCAGCAGCGTGCGCCCGGTGTGGCCGACGGCCCACTCCACCGGCACCTCACCCCGCCACGGCTCGTCGTCCGGCTCCTCCGGCACCGGGACCGAGACCCGCAGGCTCAGGTAGGCCACGGTGAGCGGCAGGCGCGGCTGCTCGTCGACGGGCAGGCCGAGCAGTTCCAGCCGGTCCAGCGACTTCGCCAGCGCACGCAGGTAGGTGTGCCGGAACTCGGTGTCGTGATCGGTGCCGCGCGGGGCGAGCAGGGTGGTCACCGGGGCACGGGTGAGCAGCTCCTCCAGCCTGCTCAGCCGGCTGAGCACCTCGGCCAGCGCGGCGGGCTGGAACGCGGGCAGGTACCGCACCACCTGCACCAGGTGGCGGCAGGACTGGTCGAGCGCGAACTCGTACAGCGGCCACGCCCGCTCGGCGAGCGCCACCTCGGCAGGCCGGTCCGCGAACTGCGTCCGCACGCGGCGCGCCAGCGCCTCCGGGTCCGCGTCGTCGGCCAGCAGCGCCTCGTCGGAGAGGTCGGCCTGCCGGAGCACGTCGGTCACCGCCAGCACGGCGGCTGCCACCTCGTTCTCCGGCAACGCGGCGAACCGGCTGTCCAGCACCGGCGCCAGCTGCTCGGCGACCAGCGTCTCCACCCGGTCGACGAGGTGGTCCAGGTTGCGGCGCCGGAGCGGCCCACCCAGCTCCTGCTCGGCCAGCTCGGCCAGGCTCGCCGACCGGTCGAACTTCGCCCTGCGGCGCTGGAGCCAGAACCTGGCGGCGTGCTGGGCGACCGAACCGCCCAGCTTCAGCGCCGCGGCTTCCAGGCCCGCCACGTCAGGCGTGGACGCCGAGGTCCCTGCTCAGCTTCGCCACGTGACCGGTGGCGCGGACGTTGTACAGCGCGTTGGCGATCTTGCCGTCGGGGTCGACCACGAAGGTGGACCGGATCACGCCCTGCACCACGCGGCCGTAGTTCTTCTTCTCGCCGAACGCGGCCCACTCGGTGAGCACGGTCTTGCCGGGGTCGGCCAGCAGCGGGAAGGTCAGCGCCTCGGCCTCGGCGAACTTCGCCAGCTTCTCCGGCTTGTCCGGGGAGATGCCGAGCACCTGGTAACCGGCACCGTTGAGCTCGCCGAGGTTGTCCCGGAAGTCGCAGGCCTGCTTGGTGCAGCCGGGTGTGCCGGCGGCGGGGTAGAAGTACACGATCACGTGCTGCCCGCGGAAGTCCGACAGCGAAACCGGGTTGCCCGCGCTGTCGGGCAGGGTGAAGTCGGGGGCCGCGTCGCCGGGGGAAAGCCGCTGCTGCTCGGTCATGCCCGGAGGTTACCGGGTGCGGGGCGGGGCTCAGGCCTGGCCGGTGTACAACGCCGTCGCCTGGCTCTCCGGTCCCGGTCGCACGGACATCTGCAGGGTGACCGGGTCGGCCGGCATGGCGAAGGCGAAGTTCAGCCGTACGTTCCGGCCCGGCTCGATGTCCTTCGCGGCGTCGACGATGCCGGTGAAGCCCTGCGCCGAGTCGACCACCTGCTTGGCGGCCTCCCCGGAGACGGTGGCCGAGGCCGAGAAGCTGGACAGGCGGTACGGCTGCTTGCCGTCGTTGGTCAGGTTGACCTCGAACGCCACGGCCCGCGCGCACCGCGGATAGGCGGTCTCGCTGGGCTGGAACGTCCTGGGCGTGGAGACCAGCACGACCAGGCCGTCGGGGAAGCGGAACTCGCGGCCGAAGTCGACCCGGTTCTCGGCGGGCACCATGGCCTGGTGGGCGGCCTGCCCGGGGCTGGGCAGGGTCATCGCCGAATTGGCGTCCACCCCGGCTGCCCCGCAGCCCGCCGTGGCCAGCAGCCCGCAGGCGAGCAGCAGGGGTCCTAGCGAGCGCACTGGCCCTTCTCCCTCTTCCCGGTCCGGATGCTGGCGATGGTCCGTTCGGCGTAGGTACTTCGGCCGACGCGCTCCACTCTCTACGTACCGTGCGGTACGCGCGAGCCAACTGGGGGTGTTGACGCGGAGCTGACGTCGGCCCGTGGCCGATCCGTGACCGATTCTGCACGGCGAGTGACAGTCGTCACGCAAGTGTCAGTGTTCCGCACGCGGTCCACTTCAGGTCGCGAGCGCGAAGAAGAGCACGAACACGGCCAGCCCCGCCAGCCACACCACGACCAGCCAGCCGAAATCCCGCCACGGGTTGACCGGCCGGGCCTCCTCGCCCGGCACGTAGACCCCCCGCGCCTCGAACCAGTCGGCCCACGCGCCCAGCCAGCGGAACGGGTTCTTCGCGGGCACGCGCTCACCTCCTGGTCGCCACCACCTTAGCTGGCGGTCGCTTCGGCGGGCTCCGCCGCGTCGTAGCGTTCACGGGCCGCTGAAATGGTCTCGCGGTGGCGCTCGGCCCACTTCGTCAGCCCGCGCAGCGAGTCGTACAGCTCCAGCGCCATTTCGGTGGAGGTGTACTCCACCTTCGGCGGCACGGTCGGGTAGACGGTCCGGAGCAGCAGGCCGTCGCGTTCGAGGTTGCGCAGGGTGAGCGTGAGCATGCGACGGCTGATGCCCTTGACCTTGCGCTCCAGCTCGGTGAAGCGCACCGGCCCGTGCGACGCCTCCAGCAGGATGCCGATGGCCCACTTGCCGCTCACCCGCTGCAGGGCTTCGAGCACCGTGCAGACCTCACCCGAACCGGCGCCGAGCCGCGCGGGCACACCGGTGTTCCCCAGGGACATGAAAGTGCCTCCTTCCGCGAAGGCCAATGGTCACACATGATGGTCGCTGTAACAAGAAGTGCCCTGGCGCTGACCAGGCAAATTCCGTGAATTCCACATTCTCGAGGGGATGGACCATGCCCGAAAACGGTGGGTCGAGGTGGCTCGCGCTGAGCGTGCTCAGCGCGGCCACGCTGGTGGTGGTGCTCGACGGCTCGGTGGTCACCATCGCGCTGCCGTGGATCCAGCGCGATCTCGGCTTCACCCAGGCCGGCCTGGCCTGGGTGGTCAACGCCTACCTGATCGCCTTCGCCGGTTCGCTGCTGCTGGCCGGGCGCCTCGGCGACCTGCTCGGCAGGCGGCGGATCTTCCTGCTCGGCATGGTGGGGTTCACCGCGGCCTCGCTGCTGTGCGGGCTCGCCGCGGACCGGGCGGCGCTCGTGGTCTTCCGGTTCCTGCAGGGCGCCGGTGGGGCGATGGCGTCGGCGGTGGTGCTCGGCATGATCGTCACGCTGTTCCCGGAACCGGGGGTGCGGGCGAAGGCGATCGGGGTGTACAGCTTCGTGCAGGCCGGTGGCTCGTCGATCGGGCTGATCGCCGGTGGGGTGCTGACCCAGGGGCTCAGCTGGAACTGGGCGTTCTTCGTCAACCTGCCGATCGGGGTGGCCGCGATCGCGCTGACCTGGCGGCTGGTGGCCCGCGACCGCGGTCCCGGCTTCGGCGCGGGTGCCGACCTGGCCGGGGCCGGGCTGGTCACCGGCGGGCTGATGCTCTTGGTCTACACCATCGTGCAGGCGGAGGAACACCGGTGGGGCAGTGCCAGAAGCCTTGTCCTGCTGGCGGTTTCGCTGGTGCTGCTGGCGGGTTTCGTGCTGCGGCAGGCCAAAGCGGCGAAGCCGTTGCTGCCGCTGCGGTTGTTCCGGGTCCGGGCGGTGGCCGGGGCGAACGCGGTGATGGTGCTGATGGTGGCCGGGTTGTTCGGTTTCCAGTTCATCACCGCGCTCTACCTGCAACGGGTGCTGGGCCTGGACGCGCTGTGGACCGGGCTGGCGTTCCTGCCCGCCCCGGTGACCATCGCGGTGTTCTCCCTCGGCTTCGCCGCCCGGCTGGCCGAGCGGTTCGGCGCGCGGCGCGTGCTCGTCGGCGGACTGGTGCTGGTGGCCGGCTCGCTGGCGTGGCTGGCCAGGGTGCCGGCGGCCGGGGTGTACACAGTGGACGTTCTGCCGGTGCTGGTGCTGATGGGCGCCGGCTTCGGCTCGGCCATGCCCGCGTTGATGGGCCAGGCGATGTCCGGTGCCACGGCGGGTGATTCCGGGATCGCCTCCGGGCTGATCAACACCACCCAGCAGGTCGGCGCCGCGCTCGGCACCGCCGTGCTGGCGACGGCGGCGACCACCCGCAGCGCCGGACTGCTCGGGGCCGGCGTGGCCGAGAAGACCGCGCTGACGGCGGGTTTTCAGTTGTCGTACGGATTGAGCGCCGGCTTCGTGGCGATCGCGGCGGTGCTCGCCGCCGCCTTCTTCCGCCACTCGGCCGAACGGGTGCACGCGGTGCGGTGAAACCGCCCGGAGCGGGTTCACCGCGCTACGATCGTCGGAATTCCGTGCCGCGGCACGGTCTACACGGCTCGCCGGCGAACCGCATGGGAGCACGAAGATGGTCCTGTTCGGCCTCGACATCAGCCACCACCAGGGTGGCAACCCCAACCTGCACCAGGCGCGGGCGGAGGGCGTCGAATTCGTCATCTGCAAGGCGACGGAGAGTTCCGGCTTCGTCGACTCCCGCTTCCACGCCAACATCGCCAGGGCGCAGAGCGCCGGGCTGCTGGTCGCCGCCTACCACTACCAGCGCGCCGGGGTGTCCGCCGCGGCCCAGGTGGACAACGTGCGGCGGGTGGTGCCGCCCGGCATGCCGGTGATCCCCGACGTGGAGGGCAACAGCGGCAGCGCCGGGTTGACCAGGGAGATCGTGAACCTGTTGCGGGCGGCGGGCCATCCCGTTCCGCTGACCTACCTCCCGCGCTGGTACTGGCAGCAGCTCGGCTCGCCGTCGCTGGCCGGCCTGCCGCCGCTGTGGTCCTCGCGCTACCCCGACAACGCGCAGGGCTCCATCGCCGAGGAGTACGCCGACGTGCCCGCGCACTACTGGAACGGTTACGGCGGCCTGGGCGTGGCGCTGCTGCAGTTCTCCAGTTCCGGTCGCGTGGCCGGGTACGCGCCGCTGGACCTCAACGCCTTCCGCGGCACCAGGCAGGAGTTCGCCGCCCTGCTCGGCGGGGGAGCGCCGCCGGGCACAGATCCGACCATCGAGGAGGAGAGCCACATGGAGCTGGGTCCGGGAAGCACCGTGAGCAGAACGCTGGTCTGCCCAGCGACCCCCGCGGATCTGGTGATCAGCCTCGGTTTTGTCTCGTTCACCGTGCACCACATCAAGTTCTTCGGCCCGACGCCGGAAACCGGGCACGCCGAACTCGCCTCCTACGGCGAACAGGTGGTCGACCCGGCGCGGCCCTACGTCAAGCCGGTCCCGCAGGGCGCGATGACCGCGGAGGTGCTCTACAGCCTGGCGCCCGCGGCCGACGGCACGCCGCAGCACACGGCGGTGGCGGCGTTTCGGGCGCGTTGAGCCTTGTCGCGTTGAGCCTTGTCGCGTTGAGCGGAGCTCGCTGAAGGACCGCTGCGGCGCACCACCGTCGTGGCGGTTCCGGGTGTCGGGGTTACTGCGCTGAGCGCAAGAGGCGGAGTTGCCCGATTTCGGCGGTGTTCTTCATCAGCTCCGCGTTGGCCCACGCGAGCAGGTGCGCCACGGTCTTGTCCGGGTCGTCCGGCCAGGGGAAGGTGGCCCGCTGATCGAGGTCGGCCTCGGCGAGTATGGTGGTCCACTCCGCACGCAGACCACGCAGCCAGTCGACGGTGGGCTGACCGGGGCCCGGCCAGGTGATGTCGTCGCGTTCACGCGCGGGGCGGCCGCGCAGGTGGTCGATGGCCACCGACCACCACCAGCCCAGGTGCCAGGTGACCCAGCCCAGCGTCGGCACCGGGATGGGTGACGGCTCGGTTTCGGCGAAGTCCGGCACCCAGCCGCGCTCCGGGTCGGGGTGCATGGTCCAGTGGTGGGCGGCCGGGACCCAGTCGAAGTCGGCTGGGTCGAGTTCGGCGAGGTGCAGTTCGAGCAGGGACCAGGTCAGCTCGAACTGCCAGCTGAGCAGTTCGGTTCGGGACACCGGCGGATCCTGGCACACCGCCGCCCGGGCGGGAAACCGGTTATTCCGTCAAATGCACTAGCTCCTGCACGTGCATCTGCGTGTGCAAGATCCGCCGAGTTGTGGCATCATGGGCGCACGACCGAACCCGGGCCACCGCCCGCCGTCGATTTCCTGCCGTTCGGCGCAGGACGGCGGCGAGTGCCGGAAAAATGCTGCACGCATTAACGTGCGTATTGGTCCTGCGCATTCTGCGTGAATTGCGGCTGAGCATCCCCGTTAGTGGTGGCCAGTGCGGCCACGCTGCGTACTTGCCGTGTGCTCATCACTCGATCGAAGTACGCCGAATATTCTCTGAATGATCTTCCGCCAGGTGGTTGGCCATTTTCGCCCGGGTTGCTGCGGGCAATAAGTGTTGTGTGTAAAAATGCTGGGGATCTTACGAGCGTAACTTCGGGTTGTTGAATATTCGAATGCTTCGGAGATCTGGAAGGGCGTGGCTCCCACTGCCCGGGAACCACGCCCGTTGCACACCAGCGATACTCACTAGGAGCACAACTTGACCATCGTAGAGCCCGCGGGTCCGGAGGTGCCGGACCGGGAGCCCGTCGTTCCCCCCGATCGTGCGGCCGGCCGGCACCGGCGGCCACCGCGGTCCTGGCCCGAACTCGCCGCCGAGGTGCTCGGCGGCTGGGCCATCACCCTGCGCGTCGCCCTGCTGGCCGCCGTGGTGTTCGGCGGATTCGGCGTGGCCCTCTTCGGCGCCTCCGCCGGAGCGGGCATTTCCGGCTCGGTGCTCGCGGCGGCGATCGTGCTGGCCTGCCTGCGGCGGCGGGAACCACCCGGGCCCGAGGGGCCCGCCGAGTGACCACCCGCGGCGCCGGGCCGCCGGCTCGGCGCCGCTCTTCCCCGATGGAGTGAGAAATGGCGGATGCGGCTTGTGCCCCGAATATTCGCTGCACATTCTGGCCTGGAGTGTTCGAGCTTGTGGCAAGGCGAGCGATGAGGGGGACTCATGCAGACCTACGACCCGGAGTCGATCGGCGACCGGTTCGCCCCGGCGGACTGGCAGCGCCCGGCTGCCTGCGGTCCGAACGGCGCCAACTGCGTCGAAGTGAACCTGGCCGACCGGGGACTGGTCGGCCTGCGCGACGGCAAACTGCCCGATTCGCCGGTGCTGGTGTTCGACGCCGGGGAATGGGCGCGTTTTGTCGCGTCGGTGCGCGCCGGTCAGTTCGGCGGCTGAGCCCCGGAATGAGCCGGTGATGAGCCCGGCCGATTCGGTGCACACGCGCCGCCGCCGGCTCGGTGCGCGGATCCGGGCGGCGCGCCGGGCCGCCGGGGTGACGCAGGCGGAGGTGGTGGCCGTGCTCGGGTGCAGCCAGCCGACCGTCACCAAGATCGAGAACGGCACCACCACGATCTCCGCGGAGAACCTGGGCAAGCTGATCGAATTCCTGCGCGTGGACGCGGCCACCGCGGCGGAAATGCGGGAGCTCAACGAGGTCAACTCCGCGTCCCGGATGCGGTCCGGCCGCCGCCGCGCCGGGCCCGCCTGGTTCGGCGACCTCCCGGAACTGGAGCAGCGGGCGACCGAGATCCGGTCGTGGACCGGGGAACGCATACCCGGCCTGCTGCAGTCGGACCAGTACATGCTGGCCCAGTTCCAGGCCGCGGGCTGCCCGAACGTGGACGACCTGGTGGCCGCGCGCAAGGACCGGCAGTGCCTGTTCGACCGGCCGGGCCGCCGCGAGTTCCTGCTCAGCGAATCCGCGCTGAACCGGTTGTGCGCCACGGAAAACCCGCTGATGGCGCTGGACGAGGTGCAGCACCTGCTCAAGTGCGGTGAACTGCCCGGCGTGGGCGTGCGGATCGTGCGGTACCCGGCGGCGCTCTACCTCGACCCGGATTTCACCGTGCTGCACCTGCCCGGCGAGGGCGACGTGGTCTACGTCGAGCACGTGAGCGGAAAACTGTTGCTGCACCAGGAAAAGCACCTCAAGCAGTACCGGGAGGCGTGGGCCGCGCTGGACGAGATCGCGTTGTCAACGGAACGGTCGGCCCGGTACCTGGAGACCGTCGGCCACCGGCTGGAACTGGGGGTGCCCCGATGAGCGAACCGTTCCCCCCGCCCGGTGTCGACCTCGACCACCCCAGCGTCGCGCGGGTCTACGACTACTACCTCGGCGGCACCACGAACTGGGCGGTCGACCGCCGGTTCGCCGAGCAGGTGCTCGCCGAGTTCCCGGTGGTGCGCGGCATCGCCAGGGCGAACCGGTTGTTCCTGCACCGCGTCGTGCGGTACCTCGTCCGCCGCGGCGTCACGCAGTTCCTCGACATCGGTTCCGGCGTGCCGACGATGGGGCACGCGCACCAGGTCGCCGACGACCTCGCGCCCGGCCGCACCAGGGTGGTGTACGCCGACTACGAACCGGTCGCGGTCGCGCATTCGAAAGCCCTGCTGAGCGAGCACGGCGATCCGCGGCGGCACGCCGTCGTCCACGCCGACCTGCGTGACCCCGGCCGGTTGTGGTCGGCGATCGGCGAAACCGGGGTGGTCGACCTGTCGCGGCCGGTGGCGTTGCTGCTGATCGCCGTGCTGCACGTCCAGCAGCCGCCCGCCGGCGGCACGGGCGACGACCTCGGGCCGTCGGTGGTCGCCCGGTTCCGCGAACTGCTGCCACCGGAGTCGTACCTGGCGATTTCGCACATCACCGACGAAGGCGTGCCGCCCGGGTACGGCGAGAAGCTCGTCCGGCTGAAACAGCGGTACGACCGGGGCAGCAGTCCGGTGCTCTGGCGACCGCGGCGGGAGATCGAGGCGTTGTTCGGCGACTTCCGGCTGGAGCCACCCGGGCTCACCTGGACGCCGGACTGGCACCCGGAGGAAACCGGCGCGGGCGGCCCGGTGGTGGAGTTCGGGCGGTCGAGCGAATCGGCGATCCTGGCCGGGGTCGCGCGCAAGCGTTAGGCGAGGAATTCGCGCAGGAGCGCGGTGAGTTCGCCGGGGGCGTCCTCCGGCAGGAAGTGCCCGGCACCGGGCACGGCGGTGAACCGGGCCCCGGGAATGGCTTCGGCCAGTTTCCGCCCGGTTTCCACGGGCAGCCACCGGTCTTCCGCGCCCCACAGCACGCTCACCGGCACCCTGAGCTCCGCGAGTGCGGCGACCACCGGTTCGGTGTCGTCCTCGTCGAACCCGAGGACGTGGTCCAGGTAGCGGTCGCGACCGGCTTCCCCGGCGAAGCGGTCGAGGTAGGCGCCGGGGTCTTCGAGCGGTTTCGCCGAGGCGGTCCGCAGGTGGGCGGCGACGAGCTCCCCGAACACGTGGACGGGCATGGTGCGGTAGACCGGGTCGTGCTGCTGCATGTGCTGGGCGACCGGGGTGAGCCACGGGTGCAGCACGGCGGCGTCGAGCAGGGCGATGCGCTCGGCGGGAACGCCGTGGAGCAGGTGCGCGCGCAACACGGTGCCGCCGCCGATGTCGTGGCCGATGAGCGCGGGGCGGTCGAGGCCCCAGTGGTCGATGAGTTCCGCGAGGGTTTTCGCGTGCAGGGCGACGGAGGGGTGCTCGCCCTCGGAGTCGCCGTAGGTGGGCAGGTCCCAGAGGTGGACGGTGTGCGTCTCGGCCAGTGCCGGGGCGATCTTGCGCCAGAGGAAGGACCAGGTGGGGGTGCCGTGGGTGAGCACCACCGGCGGGCCGTCGCCGAGCACCCGGGTGGCGATCCGGCCGGCTTCGGTGGGAACCTGCATCACGCTCTCCTGTCATGGTTAAACTGGTCTTGTAAGCCTTACGGTAGGAGAGGGTGGGTAAGGGGTGCAAGTCGAATTAGAAGATTACGCACGGGGTGCGGGCCTGGCGACGGACCTGGTGAACACCTCGGGTGAGGTCATGCTGCGCACCGGCGACGCCCTCCGCACACCCGCTGACCTGCGTGATTTCCTCGCGCAGCACGACATCGACGCCGTGGTCGACTCGGCGGACCTGTCCGGCGTGCTGGCGCTGCGTTCCCGGCTGCGGGCCGTCATCGACACCGTGATCGCCGGCGGTGATGCTTCGGCTGAACTCGAGGACCTCGTGCGGCACGGCGAACTGGTGCTCTCCCCGTCGTCGAGGTGGGCCGTCCGCTGCACCGGCGCCCTGGCCGCGGACCTCGCCCTGCTGACCGGCGTCGGCCTGCTCGGCGTCCTCCGCTCCCTGAGCGACGACCGGTTCCGCGCCTGCGCCGATTCCACCTGCCACGGGGTTTTTGTCGACAGCAGCCGAGCGGGCCGCCGTCGCTACTGCATGCCGGAAATCTGCGGCAACCGCGCCAACGTGGCCCGGTACCGCTCACGCCACCGCTGACCCCTGCGGGGCCTTGGCAGAATGGGCGCGCGAAACCGCCGTGACGGCGGTGTGCCGCGGGCTGGCCCTGGCGCACCCCGCGGCACCGGCTCGGCGCACGGCCACGCCGAATCGACCACCGGCTCACCGCAGGGGGCCGAAATCAGCCAGCCCGCCTGCCACGCCCAGCGCGGTAACCTTCCCGAGCTCGCTGGCGGGGTGCAGCGGCGGCGATCCCTCAGCAGTCGGCCCCGCTCAGCGCGACAGCGCTCAACGCGCCCCGAACGCCACCACCGCCATGTGCTGCGGCGGCCTGCAAAGAGGCTTCGCCTGCCACCTCAGCCCGGCAACACCCGCGGCACCGGCTCGGCCACACGGCCACCGCAGGAAACCGGATCAGCCGGTCCGCCTGCCGCACTCGGCGCGAAAACACCCCCAAGTGCGCGAGAACGCCGAGCTGAGCCCGTGTGCGGGCGGCTCAAGAAGCTCGGTCAGGACCCTACGGGGTGAAGTGGGCCAGCGCCGCCGATCGGGTGGTGTAGAGGGGGAGGACGGCGTCCAGCGCGGCGGCTTTCAGCGCGCGGACGGCTGGGCGCGAGGGGTTGCAGATGCCCAGGGTCGCGGAGTGCAGGCGGGCCTGGCGGTCGGCGTTCAGCAGGCACCGCAGGCCCGAGCTGCCGAAGAAGGCGACCTGTGCCAGGTCGACCAGCACCGCGCACGGGCGGGGTGGGGTCCACGCGTGGCTCAGCGCGGCGTCCAGCTCGGGCGCGGTGGTCACGTCGACCTCCCCGGAAACGGAGATCAGGCGCACGGAATCGGCCAGGTCGTGACTTTCAACGGCCAACTGCGCGTCCATGCTGGCTCCTTCCGTGGTCACGGGGAAGTCAGCGGGCTTCCCCGAAGGGCGGCACGTGGTTTGAACCGTGCCACTCACCGTAGAAGCCGGTGCTGCCGAACGCAAAGTATCCGGTTACCGATATCCCCCGAATTGGTCACCCCGGGGTGCGCGGACGACTCAGGTGGCGTCCATCAAGAGGATGACCCCGCGGATTTCCCCACCCGACGTGTGCAGCGGACCGCATTTCAGGCGCAGCGAGATCTTCCTGCCCCGCCGGTTGACCGCGGCCAGCGTGAGCGTCTCCTCGAAGTCCACGTCCAGCAACGCGTTCCGCACGCTCGGCCGCAGCTCGGCCACCGGCAGGCCGACGTCGAGGTTGAGCAGGTGCTGGCCGGTGGCCTCCTCCCGCCGCACCCCCCAAAGGTCCTCGGCGCCGCGGTTCCACGCCGCCACGCGCATTTCGGTGTCGAGCACCACCACCCCCGACCGGATGGAGGTCAGCACCGATTCCAGGAACTCGTTGACCTCGTCGAGTTCCACGCTGCGGTCCCGCAGGGTGTCGTTGATCGCCTGCAACTCGTCGTTGGTGGACTGGAGTTCCTCGTTCATCGTCTCCAGTTCCTCGTTCGTGGACTGGAGTTCTTCGTTCGTGGTTTCCAGCTCCTCGACCGTGGACTGGAGCTCTTCGTTCGTCGTTTCCAGTTCCTCGTTGGTCGACTGCAGTTCCTCGTAGGCGGATTCGAGCTGCCGGTTGGCGTGCGCCAGTTCGTCGAGCAGGGCCTTGGCCGCGGTCACGTCGTGGAACGCGATCGACACGCCGAGCAGGCCGTGGTCCGCGTCCACCAGCGGGTTGACGTGGATCTCCAGCCAGATGACCTCACCGGGCCCGCGCTGCCACTCGACGTCCTTGATCCGGATGCCGCGGCGCTCCACCTTCGACTGCTCGACGTAGGCACGCAGTTCGATCGGGCGGTAGGACAGCTCGAGGTCGCGCAGCGGGCGGCCGATGTCGCGGTTGGACACCCCGAACATCAGCTCGGCCTGCTGGTTGATCATCGCCACGATGTCCTCGCCGGTGGTCACCACCTGCGCCACCGGCGAGGCCGAGTACGCGTGCTCGCGCAGCTGGTCCAGGCTGCTGATCTCGCCGGTGCGCTCCTGCGGGAAGGAGGGCCCGGAGAAGTGGCCGACGCCGACGGGGGTGGCGATGGACTTGCGGAACACCCGCCGCTTCAGGTCGACCGGGTCGAAGAGCCGGGTGTGGGAGAGCAGCATCTCGGCGCGCCCGAGGAACAGCAGCCCGCGTGGCGAGAGCGCGAAGTGCAACCGGTTGAGGATCTTCGCCTGCGTCTCGGCGTTGAAGTACATCAGGGTGTTGCGGCAGACCAGCAGGTCGATGCGGGAGATGGGGGCGTCCTGCACCAGGTCGTTGCGGCCGAAGATGACCGACCGGCGCAGGTCCTGGCGGAAGGTGTAGTGCTCGCCGTGGCGTTCGAAGTAGGTGCTGACCAACTCCGGTGGCACGCTCTCCAGCGCGCTCGCCGAGTAGGTCGCCTGCCGCGCCTGGGCGAGCGCGTCCTCGTCCACGTCGGTGGCGTAGATCTTCACCCGCTGGCGGAACCGCTCCGGCCCGATGGTTTCGGCGAACACCATGGCCAGGGTGTACGCCTCCTCCCCGGAGGCGCAGCCGACGCTCCAGACCCGCACCTGGTCCTCGGGGGAGCGTTCGGCGAGCAGCGCCGGGATCAGTTCCTCGCGCAACAGCTCCCACGCCTCGGGGTCGCGGAAGAAGCTGGTGACGTTGATCAGGATGGTGTTGAACAACGCGTCGAACTCGTCGACGTTGACCTGGAGGTGGTCGATGTACTCGGCGTAGCTGTCGATGCCGACCTGGGCCATCCGCCGCCGCACCCGGCGGGAGAGGCTGGTCCGCTTGTAGCCGGTGAAGTCGAACCCGCGGGACTCCTTCAGGTGCAGCAGCACCGCTTCGAAGTCGGGATCGAGCTGGTTGGGCGCATCGTCCACCAGAGCACCGTACTAGCGGGCGGCCAGCGTCGCCCAGACCACCTTGCCGCCGTCGACGGTCGGGGTGCAGCCCCAGACCAGCGAAGTCTGCGCCACGAGCAGGAGGCCGCCGAGCCCGCGCAGGCCGGTGCCCGGGTCCCGGACGGAGACGGTGCCCGGCACGTCGTCGGTGACCGAGAGGCTGAGCACCCCGAGCCGCAGTTCGATCCGCACCCGCGGGTTCGAATCGGTGTGCGTGACCGCGTTGGACACCAGTTCGCTCAGCACCAGGGTGGCGTCCGTGGTGACCGTGTCCGGCAGGTTCCACTCCGCGCACACCTCGCGGGCGAATCGGCGGGCCACCCGCGGGCTGGTGGGGTGGTTGAGCAGTTCGGTCCGGCTGATCCGCCGGGGCGGCGGGTCACCGATCGCCGCGATCGCGTCGGCCACGGTTTTGTGCACCGGCACGTACTGCCGGGTGCGGGCGGGGGCGAGCAGCCGCCGGTTGTCCTCGCTGGCCCCGGCGAGCAGCAGCGGCACCCCCGGCCACTGGGCGAGCCGCGTGTGGACGGTGGAGAACACGGACAACGCGGTGGTCGACTCGATCTCGAGTTCGCCGAGGTCCACCACCACCGCACGGGGGTGCTCCGCGGCCACCTTCGCCAACTGGTCCTTCAGCGCCTGGTAGGTCGGCCGGTGCAGCAGGCCGGTCGGCGTGACCACCACCGCGCCCTGCTGGCGCACCAACTTCAGCTGCACGGTCACGTCCGCTCCCCGACGCCGAGTTGCCGTCGGATTTCACCGGCGGCCATGGCGGTTTCCGTCGCCTGTTCCTCGTAGCGCTCGGCGATCGTGTTGCTGCCCCGCTCACGGGCCTGCTGGGCCATCCGCTGGTTCAACGCGGTCTTCTCGTCCAGCGCGCGCAACGCCGTCCACAGGGCGCGCTCCAACGCGGAGCCCTGGGCCTGCAGCAGCGCCTCGGCGCTCCAGGCGTGCCCCACCCGGCAGCGGTACCACCGGCCCGGTTCGATCTCGGAGAGCACTCCGTTGCAGTCGGGGCAGGAGAATTCCGACGGGGTGCCCACATCGTTCGCCTCCTTCACCGCGCCCCGCCTGCGACGGCGTTCTCCCAGCGCAGCATCTCGGACGTGGCCGGGGTGTGGTTCACCTCGGTCGCGGTGATCTTGGCCAGCGCGTCGCCGATCCGGCCGGCGGACACCACGTAGTCCGGGGTCACCGCGGCCAGCGCGTGCCGCGGCATGGCCGGGTACAGCGCGTCGTCGGGGTCCTGGACCACCACCATGCCGCCCTGCGCCACGATCGCCTCCAGTCCGGCGACCCCGTCGTCGAGCACGCCGGAGAGCAGTACACCGACCGTCGCGGGCCCGTGGGCGACCGCGGCCGAGCGGAACAACGCGTTGATCGCCGGGCGGTGCCCGTTCTCGGTGGGCCCGTGGGAGAGCACCAGCACGCCGTCGACGACGAGCAGGTGGTGGTCGGGTCTGCCGACGTAGACCTTGCCGTGCTCGAGCCGCATGCCGTCGACGGCCGCGGCCACCGGCAGGGCGCACGACCGCCGCAGGATCGCGGGCAGCGTGCTGGTGCCCCCGGCGGGCATGTGCAGCACCACGAGCACGGCCGCGGGCAGATCGGCGGGGAGGCCGGCCACCATCGTCCGGAGCGCTTCGACACCGCCGGCGGACGCGCCGACGACCACCACGTCGCGGGGACGCAGAGCCATTGCCGCCTCCTTCGGGTGAACCCTCGCCGAACCACTCAAGGGTTACCCCTGATGGTCCCAGCAAACCCGGGATGATTACCAGTTCAGTTGCCGCTGGGAAACAGCCCCGGGGAGAGCCGGTCCCGCCCGGCCAGCGGGTGCAGGGCACGGGTGCGCTCGAACCACAGGAACGCGTCGTACCGCTCGCCGAGCACGGTCGGCACGTAGTTGCCCCGGCGTTCGCGGTCCGGGTGGTAGACCACGCCGATGGCGCGGTGCGGCAGTTCGTCGGTGAGCAGGTCCGGCCGGGTGCCGCGCGGGAACGTGAGCACCGCCTGACCGGGTGCGGTCCGGTGCAGCACGTCCTCCAGCGAACCCTCGCGGGCCGGGGGCACCGGCAGCTCGCGCATCGGCGCGCCCCAGGAGTCACCGGCGACGACGGTGCCCCGGTGGCTGCCGAAGCCGACCAGCACCACCTGGTCGGTGCCGTGGCGCTCCCTGGCCAGCTGCCCGATGTTGACCGCACCCAGGTCGGTGGCGCGGGCGTCGCCGACATGGGTGTTGTGCGCCCACACGACCGCCTTCGCACCCGGCCCGTGGTGCTCGAGCAGCCGGGCCAGCGTGTGGTCCATGTGCCGGTCGCGCACGTTCCACGATTCACGGCCACCGGCGAGCATCGCCCGGTAGTAGCGCTCGGCCCCGGCGACGACCTCGGCGTTCTGCCAGGCGCGGAACTCCTCGGCACCGCCGGCCGCCGCCCGCTCGCACAACCGCACGAGCAGGTCGACGACTTCGTTCTCGCAGCCGCCGGGCACCAGGCGCGTGGCCGTCGCGTACTCCCGCGCGTCCTCGCCGTACGGCTCGAAGCAGCGGTAGGCGGCCAGCGCCGTATCGACCTCGGCCGGATCGTGCTCCCGCAGGTGGACCAGGATTTCGCGCAGTGATTCCCACAGCGAGTAGACGTCCAGGCCGTGGAAACCGGCGCGCCCGGCCTCGGGCAGCCCGGCGTTGTGGGTGCGCAACCACCGGCAGAAGTCGGTGACCTCCTCGTTGGCCCACAGCCAGGTCGGCCACCGGTCGAAGGCCGCCAGCGCCTGACGCGGCTCCCCCAGGCACCGCACGGCCCGGTCGACGCGGTCGCAGTCGGGCCAGTCCCCTTCGACGGCGACGAAGGAGAAGCCCTTCTCCTCGATCAGCCGCCGGGTGAGCAGCGCACGCCACCGGTAGAACTCGTGGGTGCCGTGGCTGGCTTCGCCGAGCATCACCACCCGAGCCCGGCCGACGCGGTCCAGCAGCTCGTCGAAGTCGCCCGGGCCGGTCAGCGGCCTGGCGAGCGCGGTGACCTCTTCGGTGTACACGGGCCAGGCGTACCCGATGGCGCCGGTGGCAACCCCGCGGGTGGTTCGGCGCGGCAGGCCGGGGTAGCCCGTCGGCATGAACTCCACAGAACAGCCATTCGCCGTGGTCACCGGTGCGTCCAGCGGAATCGGGCTGGAGCTGGCCAAGCAGTTCGCCAAGAACGGCTACGACGTGCTGGTCACCGCGGAAGACGAGGAACTGACCGCCGCCGCCGAGGAGGTGCGCGGCCTCGGCGGCGGCCGGGTCGACGAGGTGCGGGCCGACCTGGCCACCCCGGACGGGGTGGAGCGGCTGGCGAAGGCGATCACGGACACCGGCAGGCCGGTCGCCGCGGTCGCGTTCAACGCCGGGGTCGGGGTCGGCGGGCCGTTCGTCGGGGACGCCCCACTCGAAGACCACTTGACCGTGGTCGACCTCAACGTGCGTTCGTCGGTGCACCTGGCCCACCGGCTGCTGCCGCCGATGGTCCGCCGAGGAGCGGGCCGGGTGCTGTTCACCTCGTCGATCGCGGCGAATTCCCCCGGCCCGTACCAGTCGGTCTACAACGCGTCCAAGGCGTTCCTGAAGTCCTTCGCCGAGGCGCTGCGCGACGAACTGCGCGACACCGGGGTCACCGTCACCACGCTGATGCCCGGTCCGACGGAGACCGAGTTCTTCGAGCGGGCCGGTATGGAGGACACCAAGGTCGGCGCGGGCAGCAAGGACAGCGCCGCGGTGGTCGCCAAGCAGGGCTACGACGCGCTGGTGGCCGGAAAGGACCACGTGGTCACCACGTCGGTGAAGAACAAGGTGGCCGCGGCGGCGGGCAACGTGCTGCCGGACCCGGCGATGGCCGCCGGGCACCGGCGCATGTCCGAGCCGGGTTCGGCGGAGGACTAGTAGGCCTTCCGCCAGATCATCCGGACCGTCGTCCCGCGTTCGTTCGAGCGCATCAGGACCTCGTTCGACAGCTCGTGCATCATGCCGAGGCCCCGCCCGCGGAAGGACTGCGCCGTGGGCGGGGCGGCCCGCCACCGGCCCCGGTCGGAGACGGTGATGGTGCAGGTGCCGCGGTAGGCGTGCGCGTGCAGGTCGAGCGGGCCCTGCGAGTGGGCGTAGGCGTGGTCGACGACGTTCGCCATGGCTTCGTACGCGGCGAGCACCACGTCTTCGAGCAGGTCGCCGGTGAGCCCCAGATCACTGAGCCATTGCCGCAGGGACACCCGCAGCCGGGACGCGTTCTCCGCGATGGCGGCCTCACGCAGGTGCATGGACCGCACCGCGGGGTTCGCCGAAGTGGTCAGCAGGGGAGGGAGGAGGTCGACTTCGGATTCCAGCAGTCCCAGCGTCGCCAGGTGCTCGGCGACGTCCGTGGTTCTTCGCATGGACGGGGACCCCCTTCTTCGCGCGGCCCGGATACCCCGGCGGGGGGACCCCGAAACCTCCTCAGCCGGTTTCGTCGGTGGCGGTGTGCGGGGAACCGACCGGTTTGGACTCCGGCGACCCGCGTTGTCGCAGGTAGACCGACAGCACGGCCATCGAGGCGAGGGCGAGGAACTCGGACTGCCAGTTCTGCAGCGACCGGTTCCAGAAGTCGGCCGAGCCGAGGTACTCCGGCCAGGTCACCGGGTCGCTGAAGCCGAGAAGCTGCTCGGAATTGTACGCGGCCACCCCGGCCACCGACTGGATGCTCCAGGACACCGCGAACAGCAGGCCCATGACCAGGCCGAGCGACCGGGAGAAGACCGCGGTCCGCCAGCCGCCCGCCTTGGCCCACTTCGGCGAGCGCGCCTCGGCGTGCGGGCCGACGAGCTGGTCGCGGTCGCTTTCCAGGCCCAGCCTCGACGCCGGTTTCGACTCCGGGGAGCCCCGCTGGATCAAGTAGACGGTGGCGAAGACGTAGAGCAGGAACTGGAGGTACTCGGACTGCCAGTTCTCGGCCACGTCCACCAGGAAGTCCGAGGAGACCAGGTATTCACCATAACCGAGCGGAGCGCCACCGTCGGCGAGCTGGCGGTCGTTGAAGTCGGCGTGCCCGGCGATCGACTGGCCGACCAGCGCGAGCAGGAACAGCAGGCCGAACCCCAGGCCGAGGCCGTTGTCCCGAAGGAACCGCCGCATCACGGACCACCCACTTCGCACTGGTGGGGCACGTCCGGACCGCGGGAGCGGCAGCCACCGCCGGTGATCCGCCAGCCGTCCTCGTATTCGTGCAGGAACAGCGTGCCCTCGCCGGCCTTGGCTTGGGCGTCGGAACCCCAGACGGTGACCTCGGTCACGGTGCCGCGTGGCACCCGCGCCTCGGCCAGCGCCGCGGGACAGGTGTCGCGGCCGTGCCGCGTCAGGTCCTCCATCGCCCGCGGGGAGAGCAGCGTGCACGCGGTGTCCGGATCGGCTTCGAGGAAGCGTTGCGCGATGTCCCGTACGCCGGGATCCGCCGCCGACGCGCAGCCGCTGAGGAGGGCCGCGGTCACGACCCCCGCGCTCAAAACCCCGGTCACGCGCGAGTTCACGGTGAGGAAAGTACTCCCGTCGCGGTGCCGCCGCCCGTCGGAACGCCCGGGTTTGATCGCCGTTCGCGCCGGGTAAGCGCGCTGGATGCGTGAACGGGACGCGATCACCGAGCCATGGGGACCTCGGACGCCGTACGGGCCGGGTGAGCGGTGGCCGGTCCGCGTCGACCACCACCTCGCCGACGGGGTGCGCGCCGAGGACGTCGACCGGTGGGTGCCCTCGGCCGCGGTGCTGCACTCCAACGGGGACGGGCTGGACATCGCCGTCAAGGACGGGCGGGTGGTCGGCGTGCGGGGCCGCGCGGACGACCGGGTGAACCACGGCCGCCTCGACCCGAAGGACCTCTACGGCTGGCAGGCCGGGAACTCTCCCGATCGGCTGACCACCCCGCTCGTGCGCGACGGCGGTGAACTGGTCGAAGCGAGCTGGGAGGAGGCCATGAGCCGCGTGGTGGCGCGCAGCCGCGAACTGCTCGGCGAGCGGGGGCCGAGCGCACTGGGCTTCTACACCAGCGGCCAGCTGTTCGCCGAGGAGTACTACACGCTCGCGGCCATCGGCCACGGCGCGATCGGCACGAACCACATGGACGGCAACACCCGGCTCTGCACCGCCACGGCGGCGGCCGCGCTGAAGACCTCCTTCGGCTGCGACGGTCAGCCCGCGTCCTACACCGACGTCGACCACGCCGACGTGATCGCGTTGTTCGGGCACAACGTCGCCGAGACGCAGAGCGTGCTGTGGAGCCGGATGCTGGACCGGCTCGCCGGGCCGAACCCGCCCGCGCTGGTCTGCGTCGACCCGCGCACCACCGCCGTCGCCCGGGCGGCCACCGTGCACCTGGCGCCGTTGCCGGGCACCAACGTCGCGTTGATGAACGGCCTGCTGCACGAGATCATCCGCAACGACCGGGTCGACCACGCCTACGTCGAGCAGCACACCGTCGGCTACCAGGACCTGGTGCGGCAGGTCGAAGGCGCCACCCCCGAGCGGGTGGCGGACACCTGCGGGGTGCCGCCGGCCCAGATCCGGGAGGCGGCCCGGGTGCTCGGTGGGGCGGAACGGCTGCTTTCCACGGTGCTGCAAGGCTTTTACCAGTCGCACCAGGCCACCGCGGCGGCCGTGCAGGTGAACAACCTCAACCTGATCCGCGGCATGCTGGGAAAACCGGGGGCCGGGGTGTTGCAGATGAACGGTCAGCCGACGGCGCAGAACACCCGTGAATGCGGTGCCGACGGCGATCTGACCGGCTTCCGCAACTGGTCCAACGACGACCACGTCGCCGAGCTGACCCGGCTGTGGAACCTCGACCCGATGCAGATCCCCCACTACGCGCCGCCGACGCACCTGATGCAGATGCTGCGGTACGCGGAGAACGGCACCATCCGCTTCCTGTGGGTCAGCGCCACGAATCCGGCGGTGTCGCTGCCCGAACTCGCCAGGGTGCGGTCGGTCCTGGCGCAGGAGCGGTTGTTCCTGGTGGTGCAGGACGCGTTCCGCACGGAGACCACGGAACTGGCCGACGTGGTGCTGCCCGCGGCGATCTGGGGGGAGAAGACCGGGACGTTCACCAACGTCGACCGCACGGTGCACCTGTCGGAAAAGGCGGTCGAACCGCCCGGCGAGGCGAAGCCGGACCTCGACATCTTCCTCGACTACGCAAGGCGCATGGATTTCCGGGACAAGGACGGGAATGCGTTCCCGCCGTGGACGGATGCGGAATCGGCGTTCGAAGCGTGGAAAGCGGCGAGTGCCGGACGGCCCTGTGACTACAGTGCTTTTTCCTATGCAGGTCTGCGTGCTCGCAATGGCGTCCAATGGGGTCCGGAACGGCTCTACGCCGACGGGAAGTTCTTCGCCCATCCCGATTACTGCGAGAGCTACGGCCGTGACCTGATCACCGGCGCGCCGACGGAACCGGACGAATACCGCGCGATGAACCCGGACGGCAAGGCGATGATCCGGGCCGCCGAATACCTGCCCCCGCACGAAGCACCCGACGCGGAGCGGCCGTTCGCCCTGATCACCGGGCGCACGCTCTACCACTTCCACACCCGCACCAAAACCGCTCGCGCCCCGGAACTGCAGAAGGCGGAACCCGAGGTGTGGGTGGAGATGTCCGCGCGGGACGCCGAGGCGTGCGGCCTCGGCGAAGGCGAACTGGCGGAGGTCACCACCGCCCGCGGTGCCGTGCACGCGCGGGTCCGCGTCCGCGAAATCCGCGACGGGGTGCTGTTCCTGCCGTTCCACTACGGCTACTGGGACACCGGTGGTCCGGCGGACCGGGCCGCGAACGAGCTGACCCCGACCGACTGGGACCCGGTGTCGAAGCAGCCGATCTTCAAAACCGCCGCGGCTGCCATCACCCGCGCCGAACCGGAGGGCAACCGATGAAACTCGCCCTGCGCGAACTGCACCGCTCCGAGACCGCGCTGGCGCGTTTCCTGTACCAGCTGTCCGACCGCCACCGCGTGGAGCACGAGGTCCACCACGTCGCCCGTGACCTGGCGGAGTGGTCGCGGGCGCACGTGCGTGCCCTGGCGGACACCGGCAACCGCTACGGGCTTTCGCTGCGGGCCGGGGCACCGGATTCGTCCGGGGTGCTCGCGCCGGTGCGCCGGAAGGCCAGTGAGCTGACCGGCAGGCAGGCGGTCCCCGGATTGCTGCTGCTCGCCGACCTCCGGCGCCTGCACCGCCGCGCGGCCGGTGTCTCGCTGGACTGGGAACTGCTCGCCCAGGGCGCGCAGGCGCTCAGGGATCGCGAACTGCTGGAGCTGACCCAGCGCTGCCACCCGCAGACGTTGCGGCAGCTCAAGTGGTCCAACGCGATGTTGAAGGCGCTCTCACCGCAGGTGCTGGTCAGCGGTTGAGGATGGCGAAGGCGTGGTGGCGGTGTTCGGCGAACGCGGCCAGCGCGGTTTCGGTTTCCCCGGCCCGCAGTGCGGCGGCGAGTTCGCGGTGCTCGGCGGGGATGCGGGTGAGGTAGTCCCGCGTGTCCCGGTGGATGCGGGTGAGCAGGAACAGGTGGACCTGGCTGCGGATGGCCGCCCAGGCTTCACCGAGGCGCCGGTGGTGGGCAGCCGCGTAGACGGCGTCGTGGAAGGCGAGGTCGCCGCGGACCATCTCGTGCGCGTCGGCCGCGCGCTCCATCCGCACCACCGCTTCGTCGATGCGGTCGAGGTCGGCGTCGGCAGCGTGTTCGCAGACCCGGCGAACGGCCAGGTTTTCCAGTGCACCACGCAGGCTGTCGAGTTCGGCGACGTCCTCGGCGGTGAGGTCGGTGACCGTCGCCCCGCGGTGCCACTGGCTGCGGACCAGGCCCTCGCGTTCCAGCCGCAGCAGGGCTTCGCGGACCGGCCCGCGGCTGACCTCCAGCGTCGCGGACAGCTCGACTTCGCGCAGCTGGGCGCCGGGGGCGTAGCTGCCGTCGAAGATCGCCTCGCGAATGCTGTCGGCGACCTCCTCGGCCAGACCACGGCGCCGGGCGGGGGAGATGGTCATGTGCTAATGTTAACATTGCGACATGACCATCCTGGATTCCCCGATCCCGCGTTTCCACCTGGCGATGCCGGTCGACGACCTCGACGCCGCCAGGAAGTTCTACGGCGAGGTGCTCGGCCTGGCGCAGGGCCGCAGTTCGGACACCTGGGTGGACTGGAACCTGCACGGCCACCAGTTCGTCACCCACCTCGCGGCCGAAGGCACCCGGCGCGTGCACAACCCGGTCGACGGGCACGACGTGCCGGTTCCGCACTTCGGCCTGGTGCTCACCGTCGAGGAGTTCGGCGAGCTCGCCGACCGCCTGCGGGCGGCGGGCACGGAGTTCGTCATCGAGCCGTACGTGCGCTTCAAGGGCGAGCCGGGTGAGCAGTGGACGATGTTCCTGCTGGACCCGGCGGGCAACGCGCTCGAATTCAAGGCGTTCGCCGACGACGACCAGGTGTTCGCCGTCTGAGGCTTGTCCACATGTTGTGGACAGGGCTGTGGACAACCACTACATGGCGGTCAGTCCTCCACCCGGCGTTCGGAATCCCGTAACACTTCCTTCGCTTGACCCTCGGCGTCCTCGCTGCCCGCGGCCTGTTCCTCGGGCAGCAGGACGGCCCGGGTGGCCGCGCGCTCGTCGATGGCGTTGCGGTCGTCGAACGACTCGTCCGGCTGGCTCATGACCTCGAACTACCCAGGTGCCGAGTTGTTCAACCGGGTGGCCAGGTCGCGACGGCCGCGGGCGAGCTGACGCAGGCCGTGTCCGGCGAGCAGCGGTTTCAGCGGCCACGCCTCGCCCAGCCGGTAGTCGGCCCCGCGGACCAGGCGGGCAGCCAGGTCGGGACGCTGGTGGTGCAGGTAGAGGCGGGCCTTGAGGGCGTGCAGCGGGTGCGAGACGAGCTTGATCCGGTCGGCGTCCTCGACCAGCGGTGCCAGGTGCTCGATGTTCTGCCAGGTGCTGCGTGAGCGGTCCTCCAGCCGGATTTCGCCGGTGTAGCCGCGGCCGGTCGCGTGCCGCGCCAGCAGTTCGGCTTCGGTCTTCGGGCCGTTTCCGCCGCCCGAGCAGATCAACACGGAGTCCAGTGCCGGATCCATCGACCGCAGCGCCGCACGCACCCGCCACCGGTTCAGCGCGTTGATCCGGTCGCCGCGGTTGCGGTAGCCGAGCACCACCACCGCTTCGGACCGGGCGGGCCGCGGTTGGTGCACCAGCGCGCGGGAAGCGCGCCAGTGCACGAGTTCGGCCCAGCCGATCAGTCCGGCGAATCCCAGCAGTGCCAGTGCGCTCCGCTTCACCAGGACGATACTGGCAGAACTCAGGCCGGTGCCGGTGCCGGTGCCGCCCGCCGCCGGTCGACGAGCACCGCCAGCGTGGTGAGCACCGCCAGCGCGACCCCGATCCACGGGATGGCACCCAGTCCGGCGGCGCTGTTCAGCACGGTCCCGGCGAACAGCGGCACCAGGCTGATGCCCAGCTGGAACGCCGAAACCGTGGTCGCCCCGGCGAGGGTGGGCGCGTCGGCCGCGATGGTGAACACCCGTCCGTAGATGGCCGGGTTCAGCACAAAACCCGCGACGCCGAGCAGGAGCACGAGCGGCACGACGGCCACCGGCTCACCGGCGAAGACGGCCAGCAGCGCGCTGCACCCGGCGATGCCGATCGCCCCGGAGAGCAGTGCGTGGAACGGCCGCCCGTCGGCGATCCGCCCGCCGAGCGACAACCCGGCGAAGGCGCCGACGCCGAACAGGGTGAGCACGGCGGGCACCCACACCTCGGGCAGGCCGGTGAGGTCGGTGAGGAAAGCGGCGAGGTAGTTGTAGGACACCATGTAGGCGGCGGTGCTCAGCAGCGTCACCGCGAAGACGACCCACAGCCGCGGGCGGCGGAGGGTGCGCAGTTCCTGCCGCACGCTGGGGCGGGGCCCCGAGTCGGTGGCGGGCACGGCGATGGCGGTGAGCACCGCGCCCAGTGCGGTGAACACGACCACCGCCCAGAAGCCGCCGCGCCAGCCGGTGAAGTGGCTGAGCAGCGCGCCCGCCGGACCGCCGGCGACCATCGCCAGGCTGAGCCCGCTGACCACCACACCGGAGGCGCGCGCGGTGCGGTCGGCGGGGACGAGGCTGATCGCGGTGACCGCGGCGACGGCCCAGAAGCCGGCGTAGGCGAGGCCGCTGAGGAAGCGGGTGACCAGCAGGACGGTGTAGTCGTCGGTGAACAGGCCCGCCGCCACCGAGGCGGCGAAGAGGACCTGGGTGGCGATCAGCGTGGTGCGGCGGGGCCAGCGCAGGGTGAGCACCGCCAGCGGTGGCCCGCCGACGACCACGGCGATGGCGAACGCGGAGATCAGCGCGCCCGCGGCGGACAGGCTGACCCGCAGGTCGGCGGCGATCGACGGGAGGACGCCGGCCAGCAGGAACTCGGCGCTGCCCATGGCGAACAGGCTGAAGGCGAGGAGGTAGACGGGGAGGGGGAGGCGGGTGGTCATGCCGGAGAAGCTACACTGTTCCATGGAAGTATGGAACAGTGGAGGTGCGGGGGTGCTCGGGTCTCGGCGGGGTGCAGCCACCCCGGTTTCCCCGCCGTGTTTTTGGCTTCGTGTCGGGGTGGGAGGGGGAGGGTGGGTGGTTGCGTTTCGTTGTCGGCTTCCTGTTTGCCGTTTGGTGTTCTTTGCCGACTTTTTTGGCTTTGCCCGGTTATTTCTGTGCCCGCGTCAGTGGATTTTCATATCGGTCGGTCCGGTGTCCGCCGGGGGCGGGCTTCTTCACCGGTGGGGGCGCGGGGGCGGTGGCGTGATCGGGGTCTCCGGCGTGGGCGCCGAGGCTCGGTGACGGGTAGCGTGATCACCGTAGGCGTTGTCGGACGGGTGAGGTGGGTGCGGTGTTCTGGACCATTCTCGGCTGGCTGCTGTTCGGCTTGGTCGCCGGGTGGATCGCTCGGGCGTTGGTGCCGGGCAAGGACGACATCGGCTGCCTGCCCACGATCCTGCTCGGCATCGTCGGCTCGGTGGTCGGCGGCTTCCTGTTCGGGCTGTTCACCGTGGGCTTCCGCGGGTTCGAGCCGGCGGGCTGGATCGGCTCGGTGATCGGCGCGATCGTGGTGCTGGTGATCTACAACAAGGTCACCGGGCGCAAGCGCCGCCGCTCCCGGCGTTAGGTCAGGGTTTCGAGACCGTCCAGCAACCAGTCCAGGATCTTTTCGAAGGTTTGCGGTGGGGTGGCGTCGCGCTGGGGGTCGCTGGCCCACTTCGTGAAGTGCGGATAACGGCCTTCGGCGGCGATGCGGTCCAGGTAGGGCTGCGCCATCTCGGCGAGGTCTTCGTCACCGGCGTTGCCGATGCCTACGCGCATGGTGCGTTCTTCCAGCAACGCCAATCCTGAGCCGAAAACGTGGCCGAGCACCGTGTTCACGTAGCCCATGCGCGTGGCGGCGGGCTGGCCCAGTGCGTCCAGTTCGGCCAGTGCGGCGTCGTAGAGCGCCATCGCGTTCGGGCCCAGCGGGGGGCGGCTGAACGCCAGGCGCGCGAACCACGGGTGTGCCTGCACCACCGCCCACCCGGAACGGCCGAGCTCCCGTAGCGCGGGCCGCCAGCCCTGCCCACGGGTGACGGTGATCAGGCCGTAGGCGTGATCGGCCATCAGATCGGCCAAGCCGTCCTTGCTGCCCACGTACCGGTAGAGCGCCATCGGGCTGCGCACCCCCAGGTTCCGCGCGAGCGTGCGCATGGTGATCTCGCCGTCGGCCTGGGCGTCGGCCAGGTCGACGGCGGCGGCCACGATCCGCGCGCGGCTCAGCGGTTCCGTGGTGCGCGGAGGCGCGGGCTCGTCGAACCACACCGGTTTCTCGTTCATGGTGGACTCAGGCTAGCAGTCGGTGTACAACGTACATCATGAGTGGACAACGTACACAGGTGCTGATCGCCGGTGGTGGCCTCGTCGGGCTGACCGCCGCGCTGGTGTTGCGGCACCACGGAGTCGCGGTGACCCTGCTGGAACGGCGGCCGACCACGTCCCCGCAGCCGAAGGCCCGGCGCTTCCACGTCCGGAGCATGGAGATCTTCCGCGAGCTGGGGCTCGCCGATCTGGTGCACGAGGCCGCCAGGGACCTGGCGGGTCACGACCACATGGCGGCCGGGCGCACCCTCGCCGAATCGGCGCAACTGCCGCTGTGGCAACCGGCGGGCGGCGCCGAGGCGGTGGAGGTCAGCCCGGAGCCGCCCTGCCTGATCGCCCAGGACGTGCTCGAACCGGTGTTGCGGAAGGCCGCCGTGGAAGCCGGGGCGGACGTGCGGTTCGACACCGAACTGCTGGGCTTCGCGCAGGACGACGACGGTGTGACCGGCCGGCTCGCCGGGGAGGGGATCCGGGCGGACTACCTGGTGGCCGCCGACGGTGCCCGCAGCGGGATCCGCGAGGCGCTGGGCATCACGCGATCAGGACGGGGCGCGGTCGGTGACCCGAGCGTGAACGTCTACTTCCACGCCGACCTCGGCGAAGTGGTGCGTGGCCGCGAGTTCAACCTCTGCCGGCTCAGCCACCCCGACGCCTCGGGAGCACTGGCGTCGGTCGACGGGCGGCGGCGCTGGGTGTTCATGGCTTCCGGTGGCGAGACCGAGCGGGACTGGCCCGCCGTTCTCCGCACCGCGATCGGCGTGCCGGTGCCGGATCTGGAGGTCCTGAGCGTGCTCGGCTGGCAGGCGGAAATGCTGGTGGCCGGCCGGTATTCGGCCGGTCGGGTGCACCTGGCCGGGGACGCCGCGCACGTGATGCCGCCGTTCGCCGCGAGCGGGGCCAACACCGGTATCGCGGACGTGCACAACCTCGGCTGGAAGCTCGCCGCCGTGCTGCGCGGGGAAGCGGCGCCGGAACTGCTCGGCAGCTACGACGCCGAGCGCCGGCCGGCGGGCTGGTTCACCGCCGACCAGTCGGCGCGGCGTGCCGACACCTTCCTCACCGGCGAGGAGGATCCGACGCTCGCGCACCCGTTCGTCCTGGCGGCCGGTGGTTTCCAGTACCCGGCCGGGGCGCTGGTGCCCGACGGCTCCACGGAACCGGTCGTCGACTTCGCACCGGCCGGGCGGGTCGGCACGCGCATCCCGCACCGCTGGCTCGACGACGCCCGCACCCGGTCGACGCTCGACCTCGCCGGTCCGGAGTGGGCGGTCACCGAATTCGACGGCACCCAGCTCCTGCTGCGCCCGGACCACGTGGTCGCCTGGCGCGGTGCTTCCGCGGGCGAAGCCGAATCGGTGCGCCGTCGACTGCTCGCCGGGGTGCGCTGAATCAGTTGAGCACCGGCGTGGTCTGCGCGGAGGCGATCTTCCAGTCGCCGCCTTCGCGCACGACGACGTAGGTCAGACTGCCCTTCGCGGGCAGCTCCCCGCCGTTCTCGCGTTGGTCGGAGACGTGCTTCACGCAACTGACGATCGCCACGTCGGGTGTGGTGAAGCGGATGTCGACGATTTCGGTGCGGGTGAGCACCTTCGCCAACGGGGTGGCCAGCGCCTGTTCCATCGCCTCCCGGATGGCGTCCCGGCCGAGCACGCGGCGCCCGGCGATGTTGACGATGAGCGCGTCGGCGGTGTGCAGCGCGACGAACTCGTGGGTGTCGTTCTGGTGCTTCTCGGCGTTCGCGATGGTCCGGCGGATCGCCTCGGTGTCCGGCATGGGTGCTCCTTCGTTTATCGGAGCAAAACGCTCCGGTCGGTTTCGACGTTACTCACGGAGTGAAGTGCTCCGCAAGGGGCGTTAAGCTCGGCGGGGTGACCAAGCACGGGCGGAAGGCCGAAGCCGAGCGCAACGACCAGGCGCTGCTGCGGGCGGCGCGCGAGGTGCTCGCGGTCGAGGGCGCGCACGCGTCGGTGGCGGCCATCGCCGCGCGGGCCGGGGTCGGGATCGGCAGCCTCTACCGGCGTTACCGCACCAAGGAGGAGCTGTTCCAGCGGTTGTGCGTGATCGCGCTGGACGACTACCTGCGGGCCGCCGAGGAGGGGCTGGCGCGGGAAGACCCGTGGGACGGCCTCGCGCACTACCTCCGGGCGGCGATCGAAATCGGACCGGGCTCACTGGCGCCGCTGGCCGGGTTGATCGAGGTCACCGAGGAGATGGCGGAGAAGAACAGGCGCTCGGACGAGGCCGTCGCGGCACTGGTCGAGCGGGCGCACCGGGCGGGTGTGCTGCGCCCGGACGTGACCGTGGTGGACGTGGCTCTGCTGGTCGAGCAGCTGGCGAAGTCGCCGCTGCTCGACCAGCTGGGCAACCAGGGCCGCGACGACCTGGTCGAGGCGGCGCGCAACGCCCGGGCGCGCATCAACGAAATCGCCCTGGACGGCTTGCGCGCGACGGCGGCCCACCCGTTGCCGGGTGAGCCGCCGGGTTACGAACTCTTCTCCGAACGCTGGTCTTAGCGGTTCACCGGGGGTCAGGCGAACGGCTGGACGTTCGGCTGGAACACCTGGCCGTCGGCCGGGACCTTCAGGTCGATCAGGTAGTCCGCGGCGATCTTGTCCACGCCCGCGGCGTCACCCAGGATGCAGTGGCCGAACGCGTCGACCGAGAGCAGGCGGGCGTTGCCGAGCTGCTCGGCCATGCGCTGGGAGAACTTGTACTGGGTGGCCGGGTCGTAGTAGTTGCCGACCACCAGGATCGGGGTGTCGGTCTTGGCCCGCCACGGACCGCGGTAGACGTCCGGGTTCTTCGCCGGCCACACCGGGCAGCCCGCGATGTCGGAGAACACCTGGTAGCGGCCGAAGGTCGGCGACTTCCGCTCGGTCTGCGCGGCGATCTCCGGCACCCTGCTCTGCTTGATCCTGATCGGCTTGTCCGAGCAGTTCACCGCGAAGTACGAGTCGTCCGAGAGGTACGGGCTGTCCGGGTCGATGTCCGCCAGACCGTTCTTGCCGGGCACCAGGGTCTTCATCGCCGGGGCGGCGGCCACCGCGACGGCGTCGCCGGCCGGGTGGATCACGTCGTAGAGCGCCTGCAGGTCCTCGGCCAGGCCGGGGAAGCGGGTCGGCGAGTACAGCGCGCTGCCCACGCCGCCGGTGAAGGTGCTGATGTCGACCCCGTCGATCGGCTCCTTGCGCAGGTGGTCGCGCAGTTCGTCGAACTTGGCCCGCGGGTTGCCGGAGCTGAACGCGCACTTCGGCCCGACCTGCTGGCACTTGGTCAGGAAGGCGTCCAGCGCGATCTCGAAGCCGTCGGCGCGCTGCTGGTCGTAGGCCACGCCGTCGCTGGTGCGGAGCTTCGGGTCGACGTTGCCGTCGATCACGATGGCGCGGGTCTGCTTCGGGAACATGCCGGCGTAGGTCGAGCCGATCAGCGTGCCGTAGGAGAAGCCGACGAAGGTGAGCTTCTGGTCGCCGACCGCGGCGCGCAGCTGGTCGAGGTCGCGCACCACGTCCTTGGTGGACATGTGGTGGAGCAGCGAACCGGCGTTGTTCTTGCAGAACTGGCCGTAGTCGCGGTAGGCGGCCAGGGTGCCGGAGATCTCCTCGCGGCTCTGCGGCACGCCGACCATCGCGCCGAACACCTCGTCGGCGTCCTCGGCGGTGGTGAAGCAGCGCAGCGGGTTGCTCTGGCCGACCCCGCGCGGGTCGAAGCCGATCAGGTCGAACCGGTCGAGCACCGGCTGCTGGAAGTAGAGGTGGCCGCTGATCGGCATCCGCAGCCCGGAGCCGCCGGGGCCGCCGGGGTTGAGGAACAGCGAGCCGACGCGCTGGCCGGTCACCTTCGCCGCGCGCTTGAGCAGCGCGATGTCGATGGTGCCCAGCGAGGCGTTGTCGTGGTCGATCGGCACCCGGTAGCGCGCGCAGCTGTACAGGTGGACCTGGTCGGCCGGCACACCGGCCAGCGTCTCCTTGGCGCACTGGCCCCAGTTCACCGGGGCGGTGGCGCCGACCTGCGCGGCCTTCGGACCGGCCTCCTCGGCGGCGACCGCGGTCCCGGACAGCCCGCTGAGCACGCCGGTGAAGAGCGCACCGGCGAGTGCGACCGCACCCAGTCGGCTCCCTGCGATTCTCGGCAAGGTCACTCCCTCATGGATTCTCGTCACCGCGCGTGCACATGCGCGCACGGTTTTTACCCGGGCGAGCGTCGCACAGACGGGTGATGGAGTAGACCACCCAAAAGTATGGTGAGCCGCCGACGAACTTCACTCCGAAGTGGTTGGCCGTCAACGCACCGGGTGTTGCGCCGTTGCCTGCGTTGACAACCGGTGGTTGTGCACGGATGGTGTGTCGGTTGTTGGACGCCAGCGGAGTCCGTCCGGTCGAATGCGGGCACCTACAACCGCTGGGAGTCGACCGTGGACTCTTTCGTCCATCTGCATGTGCACACCGAGTACTCGATGCTGGACGGGGCGGCGAAGATTTCGCCGTTGTTCGCGGAGGCGGCGCGGTTGGAGATGCCGGCGGTGGGGATGACCGACCACGGCAACATGTACGGGGCGGACGAGTTCTACCAGTCGGCCCGCAAGGCCGGGATCAAGCCGATCATCGGGATCGAGGCGTATCTGGCGCCGGAGTCGCGGTTTCACAAGAAGCCGGTGTTCTGGGGGCAGTCCAGTCAGCGGGGGGCGGATGAGTTCGGTGAGGGTGGCGACGTCTCGGGTGGGGGCGCGTACACGCACATGACGATGCTGGCGGAGAACGCGACGGGGTTGCGGAATCTGTTCAAGTTGTCGTCGCTGGCGAGTTTGGAGGGGTATTACCGCAAGCCG
>NZ_JBWKKF010000002.1:0-17920 GCF_056431745.1 Amycolatopsis sp. NPDC045836
CACGGACCCCACCCAAAAACACCCACCCCCCCCCCTCCCCCCCGCCCCCCTCCCCCCCCCCCCCCCCCCCCCCCCCCCCCTCCCTCCCTCTCCCCCCCCCCCCCCCCCCCCCCCCCCCCCCCCACCCCCGATCCGTGGCTCAGGCGGCGACGCCCTGCGGCCCGTTCACCGGATGGGTGAGGTGGGCACCGCGCTCGGCGATCCACGCCAGCGCGCCGTCGGCCTGCTCACCACGCAGGCCGAGACGGAAGCGGCCGACCGGGGTGTCCCCGATCCGGGTCAGGCCACCGCCGATGGTGGCGATGTCCACCCCGAACCGGGTGGCGGCCTCGGGCAGCAGCGCGCCGACCGAGGCGAAGCCGATCAGCACCACGTCGACCGCGCGGTCGTAGCGGGCGGACTGGCTGCGCGGGGTCTCGATGTCCGGCAGCAGCGCCTTCGCGGTGCGGCTCGACGGGTCGACCAGCAGTGAGAGCACGTGGCCGTTTTCCACGACCCGGCCGTCTTCGAGCACGGCGACGTCGTCGCAGATGCGGCGGACCACCCCGGCGTCGGGCGTGGTGACGACCACGGTCAGGCCCAGTTCGGCCCGCGCCCGGTCGAGGGCGGTGAGCACCCCGGCGGCGTCGTCGCCCTCGAGCCCGGCGGTCGGGTCGTCGGCGAGCAGCACGGCGGGCGAGGTGGCCAGCGCCTTGGCGACGGCCACCCGGCGGCGCTGCCCCGGGTTCAGCTCGGCCGGGTGCTGGCCGCCGCGCTGGGTCAGGCCGACCAGGTCGAGCAGGTTGCCCACGCGCGTGCGGCGGCGCGGGCCCTCGACGCCGAGCTGCTCCAGCGGCGAGGCCACGTTGCCGGCGACGGTGCGCTCGGGCTGCAGCGTGGCGCGCGAGTCGACGATGCCGACCTGGCGGCGGATCTCCCGCAGGCGGCGGCCGTCGAGCGTGCCGGTGTTGAGCCCGTCGAGGCGGACCACCCCGCGGTCGGGGCGCTCCTGCAGCGCCACGCACCGCGCCAGGGTGGACTTGCCGGAGCCGGCCGGGCCGACCACGCCGTAGAGCGAGCCCGCGTTGATGTCGAAGTTGACGTCGCGCAGGGCGAGCACGGGCGCGGTGTCACCGGGGAAGGATTTGGTCAGGTTTTCGAGCGTGATCACGTGAATGCTCCAACAGCTGGGCGCGGGCGTGCGCCGACCACAAGGAAGCACCGTCGGACGCGACGGTGTGGCGTAGACCGGAAAGCGGCGAAGTGGTTACTGGGTCAGACGTTGGAGCGACGACACGCACTCACCGTGCGGCGACCCTCATCCACGACGCGACGCCGGGTGAGCATGAGTGACTGGAAAACCGCGGGGGACGAGCCCCAGGCTCCCGACCTCCGGTTGAACACTTGGATTCCTCCATCGGTCCTGGCGTTAGCACCTGCCCTCTCGGGAGGTTGCTGCGACTTCGGCGAGCCAGGTCTCTCAGTCGCTCGGGATGGATGCAAGAAGGAGTACACCCGATCCGGTTCGCCGAACGCAAGCCCGTGGTCCGAGATCACACGAACAGCCGCGTTATCCCCCGTTTTCCGCGGCTGCCGCGATGCGGGCGAATTCTTCGACGGTCAGTTGCTCACCGCGCGTGCGCGCGTCGACACCGGCGGCGGTGAGCAGCGCTTCCGCCCGCTCGGCGGAACCCGCCCAACCGGCCAGTGCGGCGCGGAGGGTCTTGCGGCGCTGGGCGAAGGCGGCGTCCACCACGGCGAAGGTGGTCCGCCGGTCAGCGGGCTGAGTGGTCTGGACCCGTTCGAAGGCGACGAGCGCGGAGTCGACGTTGGGCACCGGCCAGAACACCGCGCGCGGCACCGCGGCGGCCTTCTTGGCGCGGCCGTACCAGGCGAGCTTCACGCTCGGCACGCCGTAGGTCCGGCTGCCGGGACCGGCGGCCATGCGGTCGGCCACCTCGGTCTGGACCATGACCAGTGCGCGGCGGAGGCCCGGCAGTTCGGCGAGCAGGTGCAGCACGACGGGCACGGCGACGTTGTAGGGCAGGTTCGCGACGAGCGCGGTGGGGGGTTCGCCGAGGTCCTGTTCCTCGATCTTCAGCGCGTCGGCGGCGATGACGGTGAGGTTGCCGGCGTGCTCGCTGTGCTCGGCGACGGTCTCGGGGAGCTTGCCCGCGAGCACGGGGTCGATCTCGACGGCGACCACCTGCGCGCCCGTGCCGAGGAGCCCCAGCGTCAGCGACCCGAGCCCGGGACCGACTTCGAGGACGCGGTCCTCGTCGGTGACCCCGGCGAGCTGCACGATCCGGCGCACGGTGTTGGGGTCGTGCAGGAAGTTCTGGCCGAGCTTCTTGGTCGGCCGCACGTCCAGTTCGGCCGCCAGGCCGCGGATCTCGGCGGGGCCGAGCAGCCCGGCAGGTTTGGTCACGGGTGGTGAGTTTAGGTGTGGGCTTCTTGGTGCGGACGGGGTGCCCACCCCGGCTTCTGATGGTGACTACGGCGTGGATGACCTTGTCAAGGCGGGGGAGTGTGGGTGGTCACCTGGGGCGGACTGGCCGCCGGTTCGCGTGTGGTGTGGCGCTCGCCAACGGTGGGCTCAGGCCAGGCCCAGTTTCTTGGAGCAGTGGGGCCAGGCGCCGTAGTTGCCGCGGGCGTCGCGCAGCTTGGTGGCGACGGCGATCTGCTGCTCCCGGCTGGCCTGGTGCGGCAGCTGGGCGTACTGCGTGCCGCCGTAGGCCTTCCAGGTACTGGCGTTGAACTGCAGGCCGCCGTAGTAGCCGTTGCCGGTGTTCGCGGCCCAGTTGCCGGTGGACTCGCATTGCGCGAGCCTGTCCCACACCGCACCGCCGGAGACCGGTGGCACGGCGGCCTTCTTGGTGCCGACCCGGATCTTCTTCGGCTTGGCTTCCTTGGTGATCTCCTCGGAGATCTTCTCCCGGGCGATCTCCTTGTCGTTCTCCTTCGTCACCCGGTAGGTGACGTTCTTCGAACCGGCTTCGCCCTCTTCCTCGACAACGGTCTTGCCCTTGTCGAGGGTGTCGTCCTTGATCTCCTCGACCGGCGGGGGGATCTCTTCGTTCTCGTTGATCACCGAGACGCCGGTGCGGCTGATGTGCACCTCGGCGCCGTCGGTCAGCTTGTAGTCCAAGCCGCCGTCGACCTTGTCCTCCGGGCCGATCGTCAGCTGCAGCTCCTGGAAGAACTCCTTCGCCGTCACCGCGTTCGTGGTGACCTGGCGCGGCTCGCTGCCCCCGTCGAAGAGGGTGATGTGCTTCTGGGTCTTGATCTCCAGGGTCATGCCCTCGAGCGGGATCTGCCCGTCACCGGGGGCGGACATCCAGGTGCCCGCCTTGCCCGCCTCGGCAAGGCCGAGCTGGGTCATCGCCTCGGACACGGTGGTCGCGCGCACCCACGCCTCGCGGGGGGTCCCGTCGACGATCAGGTTCAGCTGGCGACCGCGCTCCAGGGTGATGACGGTGTCGTCGGCGACCGCGGCGTCCGGCGACGGCGAGATCGCGTCGTGCGCGCCGATCGAGTAGCCGGCGTCCTTGAGCACCTCGCCGACGGTGCCGCCGAAGGTGTTGACCGTCTGCTGCGCGCCGTCGACGTCGACGGTGACGCTCTTGTTCATCGCCATCGCGGCGGCGCCGCCACCGGTCAGGGTGAGCAGCACGGCCATCACGGTGCCCTTGAGGAACCGCTTCTTCCAGGTCTTGGCGGCCTTGACGACGCCGTCCTCGACCGGCAGCGGCGCGCCCTCGGCGACCCGGTCCTCGCTGATCTCGTCGGGGATGACGATCGGCGGGAGCATCGTGGTCTCGGCGTTGATCAGCCGGATCAGTTCGTCGACGTCGACGTTGGCCTCGGCCATCAACGCGTCGGCGTCCGGCCCGAGCACGGCCAGCACGTCGTGCGGCGTGACGTTCAGGTCGTCGGAGAAGTCGAGTTCGCCCTCGGGGTTGGGCCAGTCGAGCGTGCCGACGCCCCCACCGGAGGAGGCGAACATGCTCGTCGGGTTGTCCTGGCGCGCGTATTCGCCGCGCCCGTAACCACCAGTCACTGGGTCGATCCCTTTCACAAAAAAGGCCGTTGCCTTCACTTCGGCGCCGAAGCACCGGTTATCCGGCTCCCGCAGTCAGCGCCATCCAAGCGTTCCCGGGCTTCGGGGACCCGGTAGCACTTCCCCGACGTGCACTGACGTGACTGTGGGTGTCCCGGCGACCGCCCCTCTGCGGGCAACCGACCGGCACGATCACGGGACAGTAACGAAGACTCGGGGGTTGCGCAAACACCCCCCGCAGTGTCGTGATCTGTATCACTCCTCGGATGGCCCAGTGGCACTGATCCTTTGTCGCAATGCGTCAAACCCTAAGTAACAGCGGGGAGTCGGAAGACGCGTTCGGCCGTCTCGCGCACCGCGTCGGAAATCGTTTCCACCGGCTCTTCCCGCAGCTCAGCCAGGTAACGCACGGTGTAGGCGGTGCAGTAGGGCTCGTTCGGCCTGCCCCGGTGCGGGTGGGGGGTCAAGAACGGGGCATCCGTCTCGACCACGAATTGACCGAGTGGCGCGATCCGCGCCGCGTCGTGCAGTCCGCGGGCGTTCTTGAACGTGACCGTGCCGGCGAACGAGAGCACGTAACCGGCGTCGAGGCACTTGCGGGCGAACTCCCCGTCACCGGAGAAGCAGTGGAACACCACGGTCTCCGGCGCGCCCTCCTCGGCGAGGATGCGGAACACGTCGTCGTGCGCGTCGCGGTCGTGGATCATCAGCGCCTTGCCGAGCCGCTTGGCGAGGTCGATGTGCCAGCGGAACGCCTCCTGCTGGGCTTCGTGCGGGGCGTAGTCCCAGTAGTAGTCGAGGCCGGTCTCCCCGACCGCCACCACCCGCTCACCGCGAGCCAGTCGCTCTACTTCGGACTTTTCCGCCTCGCCGAAGTCCTTGGTGCGCGTGGGGTGCACCGCCACCGCGGCATACACCCGATCGTCCCAAGTGGACGCTTCGGCGGCCCAGCGGGCGGCGGCGAGGTCGTCGGCGACGGTGACCACGCGGGTCACCCCCGCCGCCGCGGCGCGGTCGGCCATGGCGGTCACGTCGGCCGCGGTGACCGCGCCGCAGGCGTCCATGTGCGTGTGCGCGTCGACCACCGGTGCGGGCAGCCGCTCCGGCACCGGTGGCAGCTCCTTCCCGCTCACGGCTCGATCGGCGCCCATTCCGGTCCGGTCTCGGCCAGTTCGGCGTCGAGCTTGGCGAACAGCGGCGACGGCTTGGCCAGCGGGCGCCCGACCTCGATCGGCGTGGACGACCACTTCGCCTGCTCGGCGGCGTAGTCCCCGGTCAGGATCGGGTTCGTCCGGCCGTCGATGTCGAGGTCGGGCACGTCCTGCAGCTCCGGCTGCGCGGCCCACACCCCGGTGCCGCCCAGCGCCTCGTGCACCTTCTGCGCCGAGTGCGGCAGGAACGGCGTCAGCATGGTGTTGGCGTCGGAGACCACCTGCAGCGCGGTGTGCAGCACGCTGTCGCGCCGCGCGGTGTCCTCCTTGAGCTTCCACGGCTCCTGGTCGGACAGGTACTTGTTCGCCGCCGAGACGACCTTCATCGCCTCGCCGAGCGCCAGTTTGAACCGCGAGCGCGCCAGGTGCCCGCCGACGGTCTCGAACGCCTGCCGCGACAGCGCCTTCAGCTCCTCGTCGGCCGGGGACGGCGCGGACGGCGCGGGCACCCCGCCGTTGTTCTTGTGCGCCATCGAGATCGACCGGTTGACCAGGTTGCCCCACTCGTTGGCCAGCTCGAAGTTGGTGCGGCGGACGAATTCGTCCCAGGTGAACGCGGTGTCCTGGGTTTCGGGACCGGCCGCGGCGATGAAGTACCGCAGCGAGTCCGGGCCGTACTCGCGCAGGAAGTCGTTGACGTAGATGACCGTGCCGCGCGAGGTGGAGAACTTCGAGCCGCTCATGGTGAGGAACTCGCTGGAGACGATCTCGCTCGGCAGGTTCAGCTCGCCGTACGGGCCCGGCTCACCGCCCTTGTCGCCCTGGCCGTTGTGCCCCATCAGCAGCGCGGGCCAGATCTGCGCGTGGAAGGTGATGTTGTCCTTGCCCATGAAGTAGTACGAGCGGGCGTCGGGGTTGTTCCACCACTGCTGCCAGGCGTCCGGGTCACCGGAGCGGCGGGCCCACTCCACGCTGGCCGAGAAGTAGCCGATGACCGCGTCGAACCACACGTAGAACCGCTTCATCGGCTGGTCGCGCCAGCCGTCCAGCGGGATCTTCACGCCCCAGTCCAGGTCGCGGGTGATCGGCCGGGGCCGCATGTCGTCGACCAGGTTCCTGGTGAAGTTGAGCACGTTGGGCCGCCAGTCGGTCTTGGTGGCCAGCCACTTGCCCAGGGTCTGGGTGAACGCGGGCAGGTCGAGGAAGTAGTGCTCGGTCTCGACGAACTTCGGCGTCTCGCCGTTGATCCGGGACTTCGGGTTGATCAGCTCGGCGGCGTCAAGCTGGTTGCCGCAGTTGTCGCACTGGTCGCCGCGCGCGCCGTCGTAGCCGCAGATCGGGCAGGTGCCCTCGACGTAGCGGTCGGGCAGGGTGCGCCCGGTGGACGGGCTGATCGCGCCGCGCGTGGTCTTCGGCACCACGTACCCGTTGCGGTGCAGGGCCAGGAAGATCTGCTGGGTGACCGCGGCGTGGTTGCCGGTGCTGGTGCGGGTGAACAGGTCGTAGGTCAGGCCGAGGCCGCGCAGGTCCTCGCCGATCTGGCGGGTGTACTTGTCGGCGGTCTGCTGGGAGGTCAGCCCCTCCTTGTCGGCCTGCACGGTGATCGGCGTGCCGTGCTCGTCGGTGCCGGAGACCATGAGCACCCGGTGGCCGGCCATGCGCTGGTAGCGGGAGAAGACGTCTGACGGGACGCCGAAGCCGGACACGTGGCCGATGTGGCGGGGGCCGTTGGCGTAGGGCCAGGCCACCGCGGTCAACACTGGGGTGCTCATACCCGATTAGCCTACGGAAGCTGTCACCCGAGTTCCGCCCTGGGAGGCCCGTTGTCCGCGACCCGCTTGCTGGTCCTCGGCGTGGTGCGGATGAGCGGCCGCGCCCACGGCTACCAGGTCCGGCGCGAGCTGCTCGGCTGGCGGGCGGACAGGTGGGCCAGCGTGCAGCCCGGCTCGATCTACCACGCGCTGAAGAAGATGGCGCGCGAGGAACTGCTGGAGGAGGTCAGCACCGAGTCCGGCCGCGGCCCCGACCGGGTGGCCTACCAGCTCACCGAAGCGGGTGAGCGCGAGTTCCACCGGCTGCTGACCGGGGCGCTGTCCGACGCCGACCTGACCGGGCACCTGCTCTCCGCCGGCATCGTGCTGATGCCGATGCTGGAGCGCGCCCGCGCGATCGAGCTGCTGAAGCTGCTGGAGGTCCGGCTCGACGGCGCGATCTCGGAAACCCTGCACACCGCGGGGCACGCGCACGACTGGGGGCACCCGCCGCACGTGGTGCGGATGTACGGGCTGTGGGGCGGGCTCACCGAGACCGCCCGGTCCTGGGTGCACGACCTCGTCGTCGCGCTGGAGGCGGGCGAGTACCAGATGGCCGACGACGATCCCCCCACCTTTTCCATCCCCCGGTAATCACGTTTGACCCGGCAGCGATGTGTGGGGGAGCATGCTGCTCGCTTCACTAGTCAAATTTGATTACCGAGAGGGGAACCCATGATCACCGCACGCGGCCTCGCCCGGCGGTTCACCGCCAGGGGCCGCAGCGTCGACGCGGTCAAGGGCGTCGACATCGACGTGGCCGAGGGGGAACTCGTCGGCTTCCTCGGCCCGAACGGCGCCGGGAAGACCACCACGCTCCGGATGCTGACCACGCTGCTCAAGCCGACCTCCGGGCAGGCCACCGTCGGTGGTTGCGACCTGCTGGCCGATCCGGTCGGCGTGCGCCGCCGCATCGGGTACGTCGCCCAGGCCGGTGGCACCTGGCAGGACTGCAAGGTCATCGAGGAGATCGAGATCCAGGGCAGGCTGTACGGGCTGTCCAAAGCCGACGCGCTGGCCCGCGGCGCCGAACTCGCCGAGCAGCTGGACCTGGCCAACCTGGACCAGCGGCTGACCAAAACGCTCTCCGGCGGCCAGCGCCGCCGGCTCGACATCGTGCTCGGCCTGGTCCACCGGCCCGGCCTGGTCTTCCTCGACGAGCCGACCACCGCGCTCGACCCGCAGAGCCGGGCGAACCTGTGGGAGCACATCCGCTCGCTGCGCACCGAGCACGGCGTGACCGTCTTCCTCACCACGCACTACCTGGACGAGGCCGACTCGCTGTGCGACCGGATCCTGGTCATCGACAACGGCGAGATCGTCGCCGAGGGCACGCCCGACTCGCTCAAGGCCCGGGTCTCCGGTGACGGCGTGACCGTCGGCGTGCCGCCGGAGTCGACCGGTGCCGCCGCCGAGATCGCCGGTCGGCTGACCGGTGCGCACGAGGTGTCCACTGTGGAGGACACGGTGCGCTTCCGGGTGCCGCGCGGTGACGTGGCCCTGCCCGAACTGCTGCGCGCGCTGGACGGCGCCGGCATCCCGATGCGGTCGGTGCAGGTGCACCGCCCCACGCTCGACGACGTCTTCCTCACCCTGACCGGCCGCACGCTGCGCGACGCGGAAGCCGCCACCCCCGCCCAGGAGGCCGCAAGTGTTCCGTGACACCTGGTTGATCTTCAAGCGGGACATGACGCTGTCCCTGCGCAACCCGGCCTGGGTGCTGATCGGCATCATGCAGCCGCTGCTCTACCTGTTCTTCTTCGGCCCGCTGATGGAGAAGGTGGTGCAGAGCACGCCGGGCTTCCCGCCGGGCAACTCCTGGGCCGTGCTGACCCCGGCGATCATGGTGCAGACCGCGTTGTTCGGCACCTCGTTCGCCGGTTTCGGGCTGCTCGCCGAATACCGCGCCGGGGTCACCGAGCGGTTCCGCGTGACGCCGGTCAGCCGCACCGCGCTGCTGTTCGGCAAACTGCTCGCGGCCAGCTTCCAGGCGATCGTGCAGGCGCTGCTGATCATCGTGGTGGCGTTCCTGGTCTTCCCGCTGGAGGCCCCGGTGGCCGGGGTGCTGCTGAGCCTGGTGATCGTGGCGCTGCTGGCGATCACGCTCGGCTCGGCCAGCTACGCGGTGGCCCTGGTGATCAAGAGCGAGACGGCGTTCCCGGCGCTGCTGAACGCGGTGCTGATGCCGTTGCTGCTGCTGTCCGGCATCCTGGTGCCGATCACCACCGGGCTGGCGCCGTCCTGGTTGTACAACCTCTCGCGCATCAACCCGTTCTCCCACGTGGTCGACGCCGAGCGCGCGGCGTTCCGCGGCGACATCACCATGGACGCGTTGTTCACCGGGTGCGTGGCACTGCTGGTGATGGCCGTGCTCACCGTGTTCTGGGGCGTGCGCACGTTCCAGAAGGAGAACGCGTGACGGCCTGATTCTTTTTCGGACACGCTGGTCCGCGCAGGCCACCATGTGTGCTGATCGCACGTATGGTGGCCTTTCACCCATCTCGGGGGAGGAGGGGAATGCGCGAACCCGAGCCCGAGCGCGGCATCAACCTGTCCCACCACGAGACCGTGGACGACTGGAAAACCGTCCGCGCCCACGGAGTTCTGTTCTCCAGCGTGACCGTCACCGAAAGCACGAACTGGAGCGATACAGCGGCGATCCGCAACATCCGGGCCGCCCAGGCAGCCGGGCTGCACACCGGCGCCAGGCACTTCGCCCGCCCCGGATCGGTGCACGAACAGGTGACGCACTTCCAGCGCACCGCGAGTCCGCTCGGGGTGTTCGCGCCGGGTTCGCTGGCGCCCTCGCTGGACGTGCGCGCGCCGGGCATCAACGACCGGTTCATCAAGTCGTGGATCCGCGGCATCCGGCACGCGGCGAACATCAAGCGGGTACTGGTGTACGCGGGTTACGAGCAGTGGCTGCACGAGTTGCACCCGGACAAGTGGGCCGATTCCGAAGTGGTGCTGTGGCTGGCGCGGCACAACGGCATCCCCGGCCGCCCCGGCTGGTTCCACTCGCGACTCGGTGTGCACCAGCACGGCAGCGGTGACGACGCACCGGGCTTCCACGGCGAGATCGGGTACGACGCCGTGGTGTACCCGTTCGCCCTGGCGGACCTACTGCTCTAACTTCGTCCTGTACAGGAAGACGTTGTACGGCCCCCACTGCGAGACCAGGTAGTAGACCTCGTCCCCGTCGAGCGCCCAGGGGTGCAGGTAACCGCCGTAGAGCGCGGGCCGGTCCCGGCCGGACACCACCACCTGACCGTCCGACCACGGACCTTCGAGGCGGCCGGCGGTGCGCAGCACGATCGCCGCGCGGTGCTCGTCGAGGTGCATCGCCAGCCAGCATCCGAAGTGGACGCTGTACGCCACGGACAGCTCCCCCACCGGTCCCGGCAGCACCGGCGCGGCGGCGAACTCGTCGCGGCCCCAGCCGCCGCCGGTCCAGTACCGGTAGGCGGCGGGTTCGAGCAGCGACGCCGGATCGACCCTGGCCAGGTGAGCCGGGCCGAAGCGGCCGCTGGTGGTGCCGAACAGGTACACGTGGTCACCGTCCCTGGCGAACGAGCCGATCTGGAACGGGTGGTCGCCTTCGGCCCGGTTGGGCCAGCGCGCCCGGCTCGGCTGCGCCCAGGTGGTCCCACCATCGGCCGACACCGCGATGCCGCCGTGGTTGGTCTGCCACTGGCCGGGAGGTCCCCAGCTCCGCACGGACATGTACTGCACGTACTGCCTGCCGTCGACGGCGATGCCGCTGTTGGGGATGATCGTCACCTCGTCGCGGCGGTCGCCGGAGGCGAGCACCTGCGCGGCCGCGCCGTCCTCGCGCGCGACCACCCCGTCCAGCCGCAGCCCGCGCGACAGGTCGCGGTCGGACGAATGGGCGAGCACGTTGCACCGCCAGTCCGCTTCGGGTGGTCCGGCTCCGTGGCCACCCCAGCCCCGGCCGTAGGTGTCGCCGAAGAGCACCAGCACCCGGCCGTCACCGGCGTCCCAGAGGATGCCGAGGTCGGTGGCGTGGATGCCGAACCGCTCGTCGGTGCCGGTGCCCGCGCCCGTGATCTGAGCCACTTGGCTGGTTTCCACTACTCGGACCATGCCCCGACGGTAGGTCACAATGACGGCCATGCGGTTGGTGCGCACGGCGTTGCACTCGACGGTGGCGCCGGAGGCGGCGCTGTTGCTGCTCGACGCGCGCGCCCGCCGCCTCGGGCTGCCACCGCCCGCGGCGTTGTCCGGCGAGTGGTTCGGTTCGCGGGCGGTCATCGCGCCGAGCGTGGCGATCGGCGAGGTGCCCGACGCCGAGGCGTACGCGCTGCCGTCCGCCGAGGTCGACGACGTCGTCCCGGGTGCGGTCGGCGGCGGCTGGTTCGGTTACCTCTCCTACGACCTGACCGATCCCAGCGAGCGGCGCACCCCGTTGCCGCGGGCCGCGTGGGGCTGGGCCGGCCACGTGCTGCGCCTGGACGGTGACGGCAGGTGGTGGTTCGAAGCCCTGGTCGACGGCGATGAGCCGGTCGAGCTGCGCCGGGACCTGGAAGCGGCGCTGGACGGGGTGCCACCGCGGCCCGGCTGGACCGCGACCGGGCTGAACCGGCCGTTGCCCGCCGAGCACCACGACGCGGTGAAGACCTGCGTGCACGCGATCGAAGCCGGGGAACTGTTCCAGGCGAACATCTGCACGCGGTTCTCGGCCACCTTCGACGGCAGCGCGAGCGCGTTGTTCGGCGAGGGCATCCGGCGGTTGCGACCACGACGAGCCGCGTTCCTCAGCGGCGGCTGGGGCGCGGTCGTCTCGTTGTCGCCGGAACTGTTCCTCTCCCGGCACGGTGATCTCGTCCGGTCGGTGCCGATCAAGGGCACGCTGCCGCGCCGGGGTCCCGGTGACGACCACCTGGCCGCCGAGCTGCGGCGGTCCGCGAAGGACGTCGCGGAGAACGTGATGATCACCGACCTGGTGCGCAACGACCTCGGCCGGGTCTGCGCGGTCGGCAGCGTCCGGGTGCCGGAGCTGCTCGCCGTGCGCCCCGCCCCCGGCGTCTGGCACCTGGAGTCCACAGTGGAGGGGAGGTTGCGCGGCGGGGACGACGCCCTGCTCGCGGCCACCTTCCCGCCCGGCTCGGTGACCGGCGCGCCGAAGATCCGCGCGCTGGACCTGATCGCCGAACTCGAGCCCGCACCACGCGGGGTCTACACCGGCGCGATCGGCCTGGTGTCCCCGGTGGCCGGGCTCGAGCTGAACGTCGCGATCCGCACCTTCGAACTGCACGGGGGCAGGCTGTGGCTGGGTGTCGGCGGCGGGATCACCGCCGACTCCGACCCGGCCCGCGAATGGCAGGAGTGCCTGCACAAGGCCGCTCCGCTGGAGCGCCTGCTGGCTACGCCCGCGGGTTGAGCAGCAGCTTGCCGGTGGTGGCGCGGGAGCGGAGGTCCTCGTGCGCCCGGCGGGCGTCGGCGAGCGCGTACTCACCGCCGTTGATCGCCCTGACCCGGCCGCTCTTCGCCAGGTCGAACAGCTCGGCGAGGCCGCGCTCGAACAGGCCGCCCGGCAGGCGCAGCGCGTGCGGCAGCCAGATGCCGGAGATGGTGGTCGAGTGGCTGAGCAGGTTCCCCAGCTCCACCGGCTTCGGCTGCTCGCGGCTGGCCATGCCGTAGAAGACGAGGCGGCCGAACGGCGCCAGCGCGGCGATGCTCTCGTCGGTGATGCGGCCGCCGGTCATGTCGAGCACGATGTCCACGCGCTTGCCGCCGTTGGCTTCGCGCAGCACGTCGGTCATGTTCTCCGCACGCGAGTCCACCGCCACGTCGGCACCGAGGTCGACGGCCAGCTGCCGCTTGTCCTCGGCACTCGCGGTGGCGATCACCCGGCCGGCGCCCCACGCCTTGGCCAGCTGCACGGCGAGCGAACCGACCCCACCGGCGGCGGCGTGCACGACCACCGACTCACCGGCCTCCAGGTGCGCGTTCTTGCGCAGCAGCAGCCACGCGGTCATGCCCTGGGCGATGAACGCGAGCGCGGTGTGGTCGTCGATGCCCTCCGGCACGTCGTAGGTGGTCGCCTCCGGGGCGATGGCCTTCTCCGCGTACCCGCCGGCCTTGTGCAGCAGCGCCACCACGCGCCTGCCGTCCGGCGTGCGGCCGACGACCTCACCACCCGGCACCAGCGGCAGCTCGGTGGGCGCGAGGTAGCTGTTCTCGGCCTGGTGCGTGTCGGCGTAGTTGAGGCCGGCGTGGTCGACCTCGATCAGCACCTCGCCGGGGCCGGGCACCGGATCGGGCAGTTCGGCGAGCTTCAGCACCTCGGGCCCGCCGAACTCGGTCACCTGCACAGCACGCATTCCAGTCAGCCTTTCCTCGTCCGAATGAGACGATCCTACCGATCGTCTCACGGTGAGACAATGGCGTGTTATGTTCCATACGTGGTCTCCACCAAACCGGACGTGACGGACGCGTTCAGCCTGGCGCGGCAGTGGTTCCTCGACGGGCGGCGGATCGACATGCAGGAGCTGGCCGCCGAGCTGCGGGTGGGCCGGGCCACGCTGTTCCGCTGGGTCGGCAACCGGGAGCAACTGCTCGGCGAGGTCATCTGGTCCATCACCGAGCGCACCTTCGACCGGCACCACCGGGCGGTCGGCGGCTGCGGCGGGGCCCGCATCGCCGAGGTCGTCGGCACCTACGTGCGCACGGTCAACAGCGACGAACCGTTCCGCGCGTTCCTGCGCCGCGAGCCGGAACGCGCGCTGCGCCTGCTCACCACAAAGGCGAGCCTGGTGCAGCGGCGGACGATCGCGGCGGTCGAGGAGCTGCTCACCGAGGAGATCGAGAACGGCACGCTGGAACCACCGTTGCCGGTGCACGACCTGGCCTACCTGATCGTGCGGATCGCCGAGTCGTTCATCTACACCGACATCATCTCCGGCGAAGAACCCGACGCCGACAAGGCACGGGAAGCCGTCGCGGCGCTACTCCGCTGACCTGCGCGCGGCCAGCACGGCGTCGTACAGCTCCTTCTTCGAGACACCGGTGGCCTCGGCGACCTCGGCGGCGGCCGACTTGAGGCGCTCACCGGCGGCGACCCGCTCGGCCACCTCGCCGACCAGGTCCGCCACGCTCGCCGACCGCGGCGGTGCGCCCGCCAGCACCACGGTGATCTCACCGCGGACCCCTTCATCGGCCCAGTCCGCCAGCTCGCCGAGCGAACCCCGCTTGACCTCTTCGTAGGTCTTGGTCAGCTCCCGGCACACCGCCGCCCGCCGGTCCGCGCCCAGGCTCCCGGCGGCGTCACGCAGGGTGGCCGCCAGCCGGTGCGGGGATTCGAAGAACACGGTGGTGCGTGGCTCAGTGGCCAGGCCACTGAGCCACTTGGCCCGTTCGCCGCTCTTGCGCGGCGCGAAGCCGTCGAAGCAGAAGCGGTCCGAGGCCAGGCCGGACAACGCCAGCGCGGTGGTCACCGCGGACGGGCCGGGCAGGCAGGTGACCGGCAGGTCCGCCTCGACGCAGGCCACCACCAGGCGGTACCCGGGATCGGACACGCTCGGCATCCCCGCGTCGGTGACCAGCAGCACGGTCTCCCCGGCGCGGATCGCCTCGACCAGCTTCGGCAGGCGCGAGGTCTCCACGTCCTCGTAGAAGCTGACCACCCGGCCGGTGGGCGTGACCTCCAGCGCGGCGGCCAGCGAGCGCAGGCGCCGGGTGTCCTCGGCGGCGATCACGTCGGCCCGGCCGAGCGCCTCGACCAGGCGCCGCGAGGCGTCCCGCACGTCGCCCAGCGGTGTCGCGGCGAGCACCAGCCGCCCGGTCTCCGGCATGTGAGGAGCCTAAGGGGTCCGGGCGGCACCGCGGCCGACGGGCCAGCGGGCGCTCGCGGCGACCTCACAGCGCGGCGCCTAGGATCGGACCCCGTGACCGCACTCCTGATGCGCTCGCCCGGTGACGGCGCGTACCCGGATCCGGTCGACGAGCACGCCCCGCGCTCCGATCGCGAGGCCGCCCTGCTCGGCCGCCCGATGCCCGCCGACCGGCTGCGCGGCTGGGTGGTCACGCTGGTGCTGGTGGCCATCGGCGGCGTGCTCCGCTTCCAGAACCTCGGCTTCCCCACCGACAAGGGCACGCCGGTCTTCGACGAGAAGCACTACGTGCCGCAGGCGTGGCAGATGCTGCGCAACGGCGGTTACGAGGACAACTACGCCTACGAGCTGATCGTGCACCCGCCGGTGGCCAAGCAGCTGATCGCGCTCGGCGAATGGCTGTTCGGCTACAACGGCTGGGGCTGGCGCTTCTCCGCGGCGCTGGCGGGCACCGTGCTGATCCTGCTGGTGATCCGGATCGCCCGGCGGCTGACCCGCTCCACCTTCCTCGGCGGCGTGGCCGGTGTGCTGGTCATCTGCGACGGCGTGCTCCACCTGCAGTCGCGGATGGGCATGCTGGACATCTTCACCGCGTTGTTCGTGGTGGCCGCGTTCGGCTGCCTGCTGCTCGACCGCGACCAGGTGCGCGAGCGGATGGCGCTGGCGGTCCGCGAAGGCTGGGCGGGCGAATCGCCGTACGGGCCGCGGCTGGGGTTCCGCTGGTGGCGGTTCACCGGCGGGGTGATGCTCGGGCTCTCGCTCGGCGTCAAGTGGTCGGGGCTGTACTACATCCTCGCGTTCGGCCTGCTCTGCGTCGGTTTCGACGTGGCGGCCCGGCGGGCGGCCGGCGTCGCGCGGCCGTGGCTCGGCACGCTGCGCCGGGACGTCGCGCCCGCGCTGTGGGGGCTGGTCGCCATTCCGGTGCTGGTCTACCTCGGTACCTGGGCGTTCTGGTTCGCCAGCGAGACCGCTACCGACCGGCACCTGGTCGAGCTGGACGGCATCCAGCCGTGGTGGGTGTTCGGCTGGGTGCCGGACGCGCTGGCTTCCCTGGTGCACTACTCGCTGCACGTGCTCGACTTCCACGCCGGGCTGAAGACGCCGGAGAACGATCCGCACCCGTGGGAGTCGAAGCCGTGGACGTGGCCGATGGGGCTGCGGCCGATGCTCTATTCCTACGAATCGGGCGCCAACGCCGCCGGCTGCGGTGAGGCCGACTGCGTGCGGGCCACCATGCTGATCGGCACCCCGGCCATGTGGTGGCTCTCGCTGCCGGTGCTGGCCTGGGGGCTGTGGCGGTCGGCGTTCCGGGCGGACTGGCGGTACGCGTCGGTGGTGGTCGCCTACCTCGCCGGACTGCTGCCGTGGTTCGTCAACCTCGACCGCCAGATGTACTTCTTCTACGCCACGCCGATGGCGCCGTTCCTGGTGCTCGGGCTGACGCTGGTGCTCGGGCAGGTCCTCGGCGCGGTGCGGCAGGGCTTCGAGCGGCGGGGCACCGGGCTGCTGGTGGTGTCGCTGTACGTGGGGCTGGTGGTGGCCAACTTCGCCTGGCTGTGGCCGATCCTCAACGGTGAATCGATCACCAACGAGCACTGGCAGTCGGAGCTGTGGCTGCCTTCGTGGCGCTGAACCGACTTTCGTCGTGTTGCCGATCCGTCACAGTGGGTCGACCATGGGGACATTGGTTTAGACCACATCGAAGGAGACGGTCATGTCCCTCCGCAGGTCCCTGTTCGCCGCGCTGGCCGGTGCCGCGCTGCTGCTCGCCGGCGCCCCGGCCACCGCGGGCGCGGCGGTGCCGAACAAGCACCTCACCGGTTACTGGCAGAACTTCGTCAACGGCGCGAAGCCGCAGAAGCTCGCCGACGTGCCCGCTGCCTACGACGTGATCGTGCTGGCGTTCGCCAACTCGGACCCGGCGAAACCGGGCGCGGTCACCTTCGGCGTCGACCCCGGCCTGGCCAAGGCGGTAGGCGGGTACACCGACGCGGACCTCAAGGCGGACATCGCCGCGAAGAAGGCGGCGGGCAAGTCGATCCTGCTGTCCATCGGCGGGGAGAAGGGCAACGTCGACCTGAGCTCGCCGTCGAACGTGACGAACTTCGTCAACTCCTTCAGCGCGATCGCCGCTTCGTTCGGCATCCAGGGCCTGGACGTGGACCTGGAGCACGGCCTGAACGTGGCGAACACGGCCAGCGCGATCAAGCAGCTGCGCTCCCGGCTCGGTGCGGGCTTCCTGCTGACCATGGCGCCGCAGACCATCGACGTGCAGCCGGGTGGGCGGTACCTGCAGCTGATCGAGCAGACCAAGGACCTGATCACCGTGGTGCACACGCAGTACTACAACTCGGGCAGCATGCTCGGCTGCAACGACCAGGTGGTGCACCAGGGCAGCGTGGACTTCATCACCGCGCAGGCGTGCTTCCTGCTGCGCACGCTGCGGCCGGACCAGGTGTCGCTGGGCCTGCCCGCCTCCCGCTCGGCGGCCGGCAGCGGCCACGTGGCCCCGACCGTGGTGAACAACGCCCTGAGCTGCCTGGCCAAGCGCACCAACTGCGGCACCTACGTCCCGCCCACCGCCTTCCCGACGATCGGCGGCGTGATGACCTGGTCCACCAACTGGGACGCCACCAGCGGTGGCGCCTTCTCCACCCCGGTCAGGGCCCACCTCAACTCCCTGCGCTGACCACCTCCCCCGGCGGCCGCGCCCACGCCACGCGCGGCCGCCTCCCGGTCCCCACCTCCAGGGCAGGCCAAGCGCAACCGGCTCCCGGCGAGCCCATCCCGAGCCCACGCCCGAGCAGCCGAACCACCCGCTCAAGGCAGGCCGAGCGCAAAGACTCCCCGGCGAGCCCAACCGCCGGCCGGGCCACCCACCACAAGCCCCACACCACGCGCCCGAACCACACCCAAGCCGAGCACGAAGACTCCCGGGAGCCCCACCACAAACCGCCCCCAACCGGAGCCCACCACCAGGCAGCCCAACCACCCTCTCAAGGCAAGCACAAGGCTCCCGGCGAACCCGACCGCCAGCCGGGCCACTCACCAAAACCCCACCTCAAG